>JAHDIA010000199.1 GCA_020631035.1 Chitinophagales bacterium
TAAATTCCTTTCTTGTCAATAGTTCGCAAGGCAGAAGAGGAAATTTTTAAAGTAACCCATTTGCCTGTTTCTGGAACAAAAAATTTCTTTGTATGCAAGTTAGGACTGAACCATCTTTTAGTACGTCTTTTCGATTTAGACACATTGAAACCAGTAATTGGTTTCTTGCCTGTTAATTGACAAATTCTTGACATGATTTGACTTTTTTCAACAATCTTATTAAATGACGGGCAAATATCGGTTTTTTATTTGGTATAACCTAATTTTTAAATAGAAACCATTTAAATAACTCATTCGTTATTATATTGTAGATATAAAACACATCATCAAACATATACAAACACAAAAAATGACTGCTGTTCTTCAAAATACTTATCAACCTCAACAATTATCATGCTTATTGGTCTTCTTGCCAATGTTATACATCGCTTGGTCCGATGAAATTTTGACACCTAGCGAAATCAAAATCATCAAAGCACAACTCAATAAGCAAGTTTGGCTTTGTGAGGAAGACATAAAATTGATAGAGGGATTGCTTGATCCTCAAAATCCTCCTTCTGTAGAAGAGATGCGACAATGGTCGAAATTCATTCGCCACAATGCATCCCAAATAGCTGAGGAAGACAAAATGTCGCTTGCTGATCTTGGATTCAATCTTGCTCGAATCAATGCGAGCAACAAAGAGGAGTTTGACAAGCAAGTTAGCAAACAAGCTCTCCTACAAATTGAGGAATCATTGGGCATCATCAGCCGTGAAGCGGTTAAAGAGGTGCTAGGAGGCGATACACGCCCCGACGCACCCCCAAGTACCCCACAAAAGGCGAGCTTTGACTTGGAAGGTCTACAAATACTACTCAATGAAAAAAGACCCAAACTCCGCCAGAAACTCCGCACTTTCCTTAGTGATCCTGTATTCAAGCTAAAATCAATGCCTGTCAAGGAGGAATACAGAGAACAAGTTTTACAATGGTGCAAGCTATTGGCGGATCAATCTTGGGGAGGCATTGCCTATCCTGAAGCTGGCGGAGGTCAAAACGATATGGAAGCCTATTTTACCATATTTGAAATGCTCGCCTTCCACGACTTGAGCTTGGTCATTAAGTTTGGGGTACAATTTGGTTTGTTTGGCGGGGCAATTGCAGGTTTGGGTACCGAAAAACACCACGCAAAATACCTAAAAGACACTGGAAGCCTTGAACTACCAGGTTGTTTCGCTATGACCGAAGCTGGACATGGTTCCAATGTAAGAGACATCGAAACAACTGCTACCTATCAAGTAGAAACCGAGACTTTTGTCATTCACACACCCAATGAAAATGCACACAAAACCTACATTGGCAATGCGGCAGCTCACGCCCAAATGGCAGTGGTCTTTGCACAACTCATTACCAATGAAGAAAATCATGGGGTACACGCTTTTGTAGTGCCCATTAGAGACAAAGAGGGCAATACCTTAACAGGGGTAAGAATTGGGGACAATGGCCAAAAACTGGGCCTCAATGGAGTAGACAATGGAAAACTGTGGTTTGATCAAGTAAGCATTCCAAGAGAAGACCTCCTCAACAGATTTGGAGAAGTCGAAGCAGATGGCAAATACAACAGTTCTATCCCAAGCATCAATCGCCGATTCTTTACGATGTTGGGAACACTGGTAGGAGGTAGAGTAGGGGTACCTATTGCAGGATTGAGTGCCGCCAAAACAGCTCTTACCATTGCCATCAAATATGCCAATCAAAGACGACAATTCGGCCCGCCCAATGAAGCAGAAATGCTCATTATGGATTACCGTACCCATCAAAGACGGCTCATTCCATTACTTGCGAATGCTTATGCCCTCGACTTTGCTCACAAATATATGGTTGAACGTTATCTGAAAAGTTCTGAAGAAGATGTACGTGAAATCGAAGCTCTAGCAGCGGGACTCAAGGCAATCAGTACTTGGAATACCACCCATACCATACAAGAATGTCGTGAAGCTTGTGGAGGCAATGGCTATATGGCAGAAAACCGCTTTGCTGACCTCAAAGCAGATACCGAAATCTTTACCACCTTTGAAGGAGACAATACTGTATTGATGCAATTGGTGGCAAAAGGACGCTTGAGTGAGTTCCAAAAAGAAATGGGAAGAATGGATTTTATGGGCATTTTCAAATTTTTATCCCACCAAGCATCGGTTAGAATCACTGAAATGAACCCAATCTACAAGCGAAATACCTCAGAAGAACACCTACTAGACAATGAAGTCCTTTTACACGCTTTTCTCTTTAGAGAAGAACACCTTTTGACTACTGTTGCCAGAAGATTGCAAAAGCGCATCAAAGGAGGAATGGATTCTTTCCAAGCCTTCCTTGAAACCCAAACACACTTAGTCTCAATGGCAGATGCCTACATTCACCGATTGATCCTAGAACAATTCATCAAAAAGATAGAAACGGTAGAAAACGAAAGTGTCAAGACCATTTTGGGCAAATTACAAAAGTTGTATGCCTTACACCAAATAGAAAAACACAAGGGATATTTCCTAGAACACGACTATATGGAAGGAGCCAAAACCAAAGCAGTTACCAAATTGATAGACAAACTCTGTCTCGATATACGCAAAGATGTAGAGGCATTGGTAGATGCCTTCCAAATTCCCGACCAATGTTTAGCAGCACCGATTGCGTTTCAACAGTCATAGAATATGTTTGAACTTTGCTTGGAATGAGCGTCATTGAAGCGTGGCGTAGGGGGATGGATAAGTGTGCTGTACAGGCAAAACATGCAGGGTAAACCAGACTAAATAGGTCTGAAATGAGGAGAGTCGCCCCAAATAATCAATATTAGACTTTTTCAACAGATAATATACAGCAACAATATTTTTATCTAATTTTGTTGAGTAATGTTGAAACAAAAGCTTATTATTTTATCATTAAGTAGTCTGACATAATTAAGGTTATATTTGGGATGAGCTTATTTTTGAGCTTATACAAGGCGAAAAACGCAGTCCTAGCAGAGCTAAGGCGAGTATTTTCAACGAAGTAGAAGCCAAAAAGAAGCCATCAAAAATGTTAAGATAAATTTGTCTGACTACTTACTTACACCAAATATTCAACAACTACTTATAATCATCAAATATGTCATACGATCTCGAATTTGATTACATCATTGTAGGAGGAGGTTCCGCAGGCTGTGTTTTGGCAAACCGCTTGAGCGAAGATCCCAACAATACCGTTTTGCTACTCGAAGCAGGAAAAAAAGACACCAAACAGGAAATACACATTCCTGCCGCCTTTTTCAAACTCTTCACCACCGATGTAGATTGGGCCTATTACAGTGTCCCACAAAAACAGCTCAACAACCGACAAATCTTTATGCCTCGTGGCAAAGTAATGGGCGGATGTAGCAGCATCAATGCCATGATTTACATCCGTGGTCACAAAGCAGACTACGACGAATGGGAAGCATTGGGCAACAAAGGTTGGAGCTACGATGAAGTTTTACCCTACTTCAAAAAATCCGAAAACCAGTCCAGAGGGAGTAATTTCTACCATGGCAAAGGCGGACCATTGGGGGTGATGGACCACAAAGTCACCAACAAATTAAGCGAAACCTTTATCAAGGCAGCTACCAAAATGGGCTATCCTCGTAGAAGAGACTTCAATGGTCCCGACCAAGAGGGGTTTGGCTTTTACCAAGTAACCCAAAAAAATGGTGCGAGATGTAGTACGGCTAAGGCATTCATCAAGCCAGCCTTACACCGCAACAATCTAACGGTCTTTACCGAGGCACAAGTCGAAAAAGTATTGATCGAAAAAGGCAATGCGGTTGGGGTAAAATACAGGCGAAATGGAGGACTCAATATTTCGGCTTGTGTTCGCAAAGAAGTGATTTTAAGCGCAGGAGCCTACAATAGCCCACATTTGCTAATGCTGTCGGGTGTTGGACCTGCAAAGGAACTCAAAAAACATGGCATCGAAGTCATCAAAGATTTACCAGGAGTGGGGCAAAACCTTCAAGATCATGTATATGTTGGCGTAGTCAAGCAAATCAAAAAGAATGTATCGCTCGACAAAATTGATCGTACGCCCTACGTCATCAAAAATTTGTCAAACTATCTGTTGCGCAAGCAAGGACCATTGACCAGTAATTTAGCAGAAGCAGGTGGATTCATCCACACGGTCGATGGATTAGAGGCACCCGATATGCAATACCATTTTGCACCTTGCTATTTTGTAGACAATGGTTTTACCAGACCCGAAGGCAATGGGCTCGGATTGGCTGCAACCCTTATCAAGCCAGAAAGTGCGGGTAAGTTGTACCTCAAAAACAACGATCCTTTTGAATTGCCCTTGGTCGATCCAGCTTTCTTGACTGCTGATGCAGATATGCAAACCCTTATTCGAGGCTACCGAATTGCACAAGACATACTCGATTCTAAACCGTTTAAATCGATTACCAAGCAATATTTTAAACCTGGAAGAAGATTGGAAACAGATGAAGAAATCATAGAGCACATCAAAGATTCTATGGAACACATTTATCATCCAGTGGGTACTTGCAAAATGGGCAGCGATAAAATGGCGGTAGTAGACGACAAGCTCAGAGTCAGAGGCATCAACAACCTAAGAGTGGTCGACGCCTCTATTATGCCAACCATTGTAAGAGGCAACACCAATGCCCCAACCATTATGATTGCAGAAAAAGCCGCCGATCTCATACAAAGTTTGGGAATCGAAGTGGAAGAAGCATTGGAAGCACTTGAAGCATAGTTGCAAACGTAAAATAAAATAAAAGTGACATTTTTGAAGTTGGTATTGCCTACAAAAATGTCACTTTTTTATTAGTATGGAACGCTAAATACTTTAAACGAAGTCGAGTCCCAGCTATTCGTTTTTACTCCTCGCTTGCTTCGACAGGCTCCCCAAGCGGTTAAACCAAAAAGCAAAAGTTTGTCTAAAAAGAGACCGAGCTTGCCAAATCAATTTCGTGGGCTGAACCTGTCGAAGCCCGCTGTGGGGTAATCACTACTATCTGGCATAGTTTCGCAACTTTTTGCCCTCCGTCGAAAAGTTTAAGATGTCGTAATTTTAAGTGTCAAGCAAAGCATCACTTAAAATGCCAAGAAAGTTTGCAAATGCGAAAACAAAGCAGCCCAAAAAAATTTAATCAATAACTTTACGTTCTATAACTGCAAAAGACATTTTGTATATTAAAAAACCATTTACAGATGCCGATTCATCGGCATCAAATGTTTATAAAAATCATAAATGATGCCGATCCATCGGCATCAAATGTTTATAACATTATAACTATGATGTACATGAAATCTAAATTGATCATACTACTTACTGTACTACTTTTTACGCTAAATACAACAGCTCAAAACAACATCCCCAAAAAAGCTGAAAAACTCTTCAAAACAGCCGAGACTGAATACCTCAACCAAAACCTCCCAACAGCAATAGAACTGCTCAAAAAAGCAACCGACATGCATCCCGAATATATGCAAGCTTGGAAGCTCAAAGCCCAAATTTATACCGAAAACAACAACTACAAAGAAGCCAAAAGCAGCCTAGAAAAACTACAAGAACTCGCTCCAGAACTAAGTCCCAAAATAAACTACCAATTGGGCTTATTTGAAATGGACAAAAAAGAGTACACCAAGGCAATCGCTTACTTTGAAAAAGCAAAAGAGACTCCAACCAAAAGCCTACAAAAGAAAATCAAAAACAAATTAAATGCTTGCCAATTGAGGATGGAAATGATGGAAAATAAAATATTATTTACATCCATAGCATTGAGTGATTCAGTAAATTCAATAAATGATGAATACTTGCCTGTCTTTACTGCTGATGGGAGTAAAATGTTTTTTACCAGGAAAATAGGAAATGGTCGTCTGGCAAACGAAGATTTTTATTGGAGCGAAAAGAATACCCAAAACGATTGGGCGACCGCCAAAGATATGGGTGCCCCCATCAATACAGAACTAGGGCAACAAGGCGCACTCAGCATTTCACCCGATGGCAAGCGTATGTTCTTTGCCCAAAAAGACAAAAAAAACAATTTTGATTTATATTACTCTTATCAAGTCAATGGAGAATGGATTTTGCCCATCAATGTTGGTTTGCCAGTGAGTACCCAACATTGGGAATCACAGCCTTGTATCTCCTCCGACGGAACCGAATTGTATTTTGCCAGCAAACGCCCAGGTGGAAAAGGCGGCATCGACATTTGGAAAAGCAAATTGGAAAACAACCGCTGGCAAGACCCCATCAACCTTAGCGAAATCAATACCGAAAAAGATGAACAATGTCCATTCTTACATCCCGATGGGGAAAGCCTCTTTTTTTCCTCCGAAGGTCATCCAGGAATGGGAGAAGCCGATTTGTTCAAAAGTATTCGTCAAGCAGACGGGACTTGGAGTGTTCCTGAAAACTTGGGCTATCCCATCAATACCGAAGCAGATGAGAACAGTCTCATTGTAGACAGAGAAGGCAAAACAGCCTATTATGCCCGTTTGGTCGAAGGCAAAGGCTTCGATCTGTTTTCTTTTGATTTACCCAAGGAACTACAACCCAACTATGTCTCTTATGTCAAAGGCATTGTGACCGATGCCAAAAGCAGTGAGCCTTTGTCTGCCAAAGTAGAAATCATCAATTTAGAAGATGGAACCGTCATCAATACCATCAACTCAGCCAAAGAAGATGGTAGTTTTTTATTGACCTTGCCCATTGGAAAAGACTACGCTTTTAACTGTACCAAAGAGGGATATTTGGTTTATTCCGATCATTTCTCCCTCAAAGAAGCCAAACACAAAGAACCCTATGATTTAAAGATTGGTCTCAATCCTGAAAAAACAGGAGCGTCTTTTGTCCTCAAAAACATCTTTTTTGAAACGGGGTCTTATAAATTGCTCTCTCAATCTTTTATAGAATTGGACAAACTGCTTGCTTTATTACAAGAAAACCCCAACACCAAACTCGAAATCATTGGACATACCGACAATGTAGGCGACGACCAAAACAATTTAAACTTATCTACCAATAGAGCCAAATCTGTTTACGAATACATTGTAGACAAAGGCATTGTACCCAATCGTCTCAAATATGCAGGCAAAGGCGAAACCGAACCATTGACCACAAATGATACCGAAGAAGGGAGAGCCCAAAATCGCCGCACCGAATTTAAAATCATCAATTAAATATTATCATCTCGTAGAGCCACACGGCCGTGTGGCTTTCTCTAGGTAAAAAGCGCAGCGTATGGGGAAGGATGAAAGTGTAGTACCGACAAAGCACAAAAAGTTAACCAGCACACACTTCCTTGTAGCCAAAGCTGGTGGACATAATTAAAAAACCTTAAAATCAGCCCAAAAGTCCTGTGATTGTTGTAAATTACAGCACTAAAAATAACAGAAGAATGCAAAATTCACTTGATAGAAGACGATTTTTACAAATTGGTGGACTTGGCATTGGTGGTATGGCACTTAATGTTCCTTTGTGGGGAAATGCTGTATCGGTCGAGAAAATGCTAGAACCTATGCTCATCAAAGCCAAAAAAGAGTTGGCAGATGTAGCCCTCAATACTGCAACATCCAAAGGCGCATCTTATGCCGACATTCGCATAGGACGTTACCTCAATCAATACATTTTTACCAGAGAACAAAAGGTGAGAAATATCCGAAATACTGAATCATTTGGAGCAGGTATTCGGGTCATTGCTAATGGTACTTGGGGATTTGCAGCTACCAATGATTTGTCGGAAGATGGCATTAAAAAGGCAGCAGAACAAGCAGTAGCAATTGCCAAAGCCAATTCTGTACTACAAGAAGAGCCTGTAAAATTGGCTCCTGTCAAAGGACATGGAGAGATAAGTTGGCAAACACCTATCAAAAAGAAGGCGATAGAAGTACCCATTTCGGAAAAAGTGGAGTTGTTGTTGGCCGCCAATGCCGCAGCAACAGATGCAGGGGCAAGCTTTATCAACTCTAGTCTTTTTCAAGTAAATGAACAAAAATATTTTGCCTCAACAGAAGGTTCATATATAGATCAAGATGTACATAGAATTTGGCCTACCTTTAGCGTTACAGCTACAGATAAGGAAAGTGGGAAATTCTATGCTCGTTCTGCTCTGAGCGCGCCTATGGGAATGGGGTATGAATACCTCGATGGCAAGAAAGAAGATAAAATTGAAGGACCAATTGAAGGTTTGACTTTCTACAATGGTTCCTACGATATTGTAGAGGATGCTCGAAATGGAGCCTTGCAAGCGCAAGAAGTCCTAAAAGCAGACTCGGTTAAAGCTGGTAAGTATTCCTTAGTATTGGAACCCAATCACTTGGGGCTGACCATTCACGAATCGGTTGGACACCCACTTGAGTTGGATAGAGTATTGGGCTATGAAGCCAATTATGCTGGAACAAGTTTTGCTACTTTGGACAAATGGGAAACCAAGAAATTCCAATATGGCAGCGAAATTGTTAATTTGTATGCAGACAAAACACAGCCCACTTCATTGGGAGCAGTGGCTTACGATGACGAAGGCGTGAAATGTAAAAAATGGGATTTGGTTAGAGATGGGATTTTGGTCAATTATCAAGCCATTAGAGATCAAGTCAACATCATAGACCAGAATGAATCGCATGGATGCTGCTATGCCGATAGCTGGAACAGCATTCAATTCCAAAGAATGCCCAATGTTTCTTTAGAACCCAACAAAGAAAAATACTCTGTTAATGATATGATTTCGGATGTGGAGGATGGAGTCTACATTGTTGGACGAGGTTCATACTCTATCGACCAACAACGTTACAACTTCCAGTTTGGAGGAATTTTGTTCTATGAAATCAAAGCAGGTAAAATTACCAAGATGATCAAAGATGTATCCTATCAGTCGAATACACAAGAGTTCTGGAATTCTTGTTCTAAGATTTGCGACGAAGGTGATTACCGTTTGTTCGGTTCTTTCTTCGATGGCAAGGGACAACCAGGGCAAATCAGTGCAGTTTCTCACGGAAGTGCGACTACCCGTTTTGACAACATCAATGTCATCAATACAGCTAGAAAAATTTAAATAAGTAATCAAGACGAACAACACAACAACCTAATGCGAATTAATTTTGAGAAAATCGATCACTTGCAAATCTGTATTCCCATTGGAGCAGAAAAAGAAGCGAAGGATTTTTATTGTGGACTTTTGGGCTTGGAGGAAATAGAAAAGCCTGAATATTTGAGAGCCAATGGAGGCTTTTGGCTAAACATTGCCGATATTGAGTTGCACATTGGCGCAGAAAATATGCCAGGAAAGTCCAAGCGACATCCCGCTTTTGTAGTGTCCGATTTTGAACAAGTAAAACAATATATGAAAGACAAAAAGGTGCCCATAAAAGAAGACCCACCGATTCCAAATTATGTACGGTTTTCTATTTATGACCCTTTTGGAAATAGAATAGAATTACTTGGAAAAA
>JAHDIA010000200.1 GCA_020631035.1 Chitinophagales bacterium
CTTTGGAGAGGGAGTTGATGGCAAGGGTCTTTGCCAAGCCTGGTACTCCTTCTAGTAAGATGTGTCCATCTGATAGGAGTGCGAGTAGTAGTCGCTCCACCATATATTCTTGACCGATGATTGCTTTGCCGAGTTCGTTTTTTAGGGTATCGACAAAGGCACTCTCGACTTGTATTTTTTCGTTTAATTGGACAATGTCCGTTGTTGGTGATATTCCATCCATTGATGAAAAGGGTTTTTATATTAAGATAGTATTGTGTAAAAGACCTGCAAAGTTAAAAATTGTAATGGAAAGTGTAAAGGCTTCAAATTTTAACTTTCGTTAATTATCTTTCTTTTTTATTATAAAATAGCTTATTGCTTGGGTTTTTGCTCTTTTTTGAGAGCGTGCTTTGCGAATGCGACTGAACTTTCTCGCCTAGCCCCGATAGAAGCGGTTGCCATGCAAAAGCGGATAGCGGGCAATGAAGTTGCGACGAAGGACAGCACATTTGCTCCAAAAAATATTGAATAATCATTTGATAATCTATAAATACGAAAAATGAAGAAGAATGATATTGTTTTGAAGCCAGTGGCTTATGTTGCCAATGATCGTAAGGAAATTAAGGATGACAATTGGGGAGAGGTGCATTCGACCATCCAATTGGCTGAGGGAATGGCGGAGGAAATGTTGGATGGGATTGATGCTTTTTCGCATTTGGAGGTCATTTTTTACTTTGATAAGGTGCCGCAGGAGAAGATTGTTTTGAAGTCGGCACATCCTAGAGGGAATCCTGATTATCCTAAGGTGGGTATTTTGGCGCAGCGGAAAAAGAGTCGTCCGAATTTACTGGGTTTGACCGTCGTGGAATTTGTGGAGCGTAAGGGGGATTGTTTGGTGGTAAAGGGTTTGGATGCGATTGATGGGACGCCTATTTTGGATATTAAGCCTGTGATGCGGGAGTTTTTGCCGCAGTCGGAGGTGCGTCAGCCTGAGTGGGCGACGGATTTGATGCGGAATTATTGGTAAATCTAACAGGTTCTAAATCTAACAGGTTTTTAAAACCTGTTAGATTTAGCTGTTAGATTTTTCCCGTTTCGTGTATTTCGCCCGTTTCGTGGAGACAAGGCATGCCTTGTCTCTACAGAACGGGGATAATTAATGTACGATGATCATTTTTTGGGAAATGCTTTGGGTATCTGTTTGTAGGTAAACTACATAGATGCCCGCTGGTAAATGGCTGCCGTCGAATGGGATTTGGTGTTTTCCTGCTGCCAATTGCTTGCTTGCTGCCAATTGACTCACTACTTCTGAGGTACTGTTGAGTACGTAAATGTTGGTAGTGCTTGCTTTGTCTAAATCCAATGTGATGTTGGCAATGCCTTTGCTCGGATTGGGAGCCACTTTGAGTTCGATGCTTTGTACCAACTCTGTATTGGCAATGACTGGTTCTGGGCTTGTTTTATTGATGGGTCCTGCTTGGCATCCTTGAATGAATGCGTGGAAGTCGGAGCCTGGCTGTGCGTGAAATCCATCCTGTAAACATATTAAATTACCAGCGTCGTAAATGGCTTGTGAACTGCCGTCAATGATGTTGCTTGCGGTGATGTTGTTGGCTACTTTGTGTACTTGAATGGCATTGTTGTTTATGTCATTGACAGTGCTTACAAGTATTTTGTCGTTGGGACAGTTGGCGCAAAATACCTGAGTCTTGATGTTGACAATATTGGTGTTGCGCTTGATGACATCGGACAAAAGTGTGGAGGCAATGTCTGCCTTTTCAGTTGAAGAAAGTACTGGGTCGTTTTCGTAATAGAAATAGTCACCGTCTCTCAAGCGGGTAAATTGGTCGGCTAAAATGGCATTGAGTGTTGGACCAACGGCTACATTGGATAAGTGGTCTTCTGCCAATAATCCTACCCATACATCTATATTGTTGATGTCGTTGTTGAAGGCGACTTTGAGTTGATTTTGTAGATCAATATCGCTGGTAATGTCGGCAAAGCTAGCAGCGGGCGCACCTAGATAAAATTGTCTAAAGGCATTGTAGTGACACAAGCCGTGGTCTCGTCCTCTTTGAATGTTGAGGGCGGCTAGGTCGAAGCCTGGTCCTGGAGGTGCAGGGGTAAACAAAAAGCTACGCAAGTTTTCTACGATTTTGGCGTCTATTTCTTCTTGGAATTGCTGTGCGAGACCATTCAATACTTCCTCTATATCATTGTTGGCGATGTAGGAAGGAGTAAAGAAGGCATCACGCAATGCCAAGGTGCCTGTGTTGTTGCCGTTGTCGTCGAAAAGAGTCAAGTGATTGGTAACCATTGTGTGTCCCAAACGAAATGCAGCTGTTGCAAAAATATTGGTGATGTCGGGCTGTACCTGGTCGTCGTAGCCAGAGTAAGCGGGTATTTGGATGCCCAATGCTGGTAAAAATTCGTTGTAAGTAATGGTTTGGATGATTCCACCTAGCTTTTTTCTTGCTTTTTGGTAAATGGCTTCGTCACTGTTCATACCACTGGCGATTAATTCGTCGCAAATGCGGTTGTGTTCTCTGACAAATAGGGTGTGTAGTGCCGTTAAGCCAGGTTGTTCGTTTGCTCTGACATCGCCTGCGACAAATACTTCGGCAAAATTGCCTGTTGAAGGATTGACATTGCCCGCCATAAAGGGAACGCTAGGATCAATGGTCGAACCAGATTGATTGTCAACAGTATTGAAAGGTAGCAATTCAGTTCCGCCTACATTGGAAGTTTTGAGTTTCCCATCTACGAAAGTACGTAGGTAATTGGCTCTGGTCTCATCTGAACCATAAACATTGGAGGCGTCTATCCAAGAGGTGATGTTGTTGCGTTGTTGGCGTTTGAGTCCTGTGCCTGCCCCTGTTCCTGGAAATGCTTCGGAGCGGTGAAAGGGAATGGGGCTGATGATGATGTCGCCTGGCAAGGGTGCTATGGGTGCCAAGTCTTCGGGTGCTTCCGACTCTGGGGTCAAGGTGATGTCGTGGTCTAGGAATTGTCCCCAGCTAAAGACAAATGAGCTGAGTTTTTGGGAAGAAGCAACATCTCCGTCTTGTTGGAAAATGAGGTTGCTGATTTCTCTTGGGTTGCGTCGGTTTTGTCCTACCAAATCGCTATTGCTGTTGTAGGCATCTGGAATGGCTCTACGCAGTTGAATGTTGGCGGCTCCCCAAATGGCAGTCCCATTGTCAACAATGTTGTTGCAAGTTCCATCAATGGTTCGATTGAGGTCTTGTGTTGGACATAGTCCGCTTTTGAGGTGTGCGGGAAGTTGCTCTTTTTGTTGTTCTTTGGAAAGTTGAACAGAGCCACTCAATACATTTTGTAGAGGTGTTGTTGTTTGTTGTTCGACTTGTTTGCGTTCTTGTGGTTTTTCTGTTGGTGCATCTTGGGCGTTGACAGAAAAGTGTAGCATAAGTGGTGCTAGTAACAATAGCCACAATTGGTATTGTTTTAATTGGGTTGATAGAATTTTCATTGTGTGTGTTTTAAATTGTTTGGTAAAGAGTATTTAGTTCGTTAATCATTTTCTTTGAACGGAACGTTTTGGGCTTCGGTCGATGGTGTCTCCCCGCTTTCTGTCCCGATTTTTAATCGGGATATGTGCTTCAATCGGGCGTATTTGGCATGTTGGGTTCTTTGTTTTTTGCTGTTCATTTCCTGTTCCGTTTTGTGTTTGGTCAGACACATGGGGTTGCCCCTACAAATGCAAATGTTTTGTGTTCGGGCAGACACATAGGTCTGCCCCTACAAATGCAAATGTTTTGTGTTCGGGCAGACACATAGGTCTGCCCCTACAAATACCACTGTTTTGTGTTTGGGCAGACACATAGGTCTGCCCCTACAAATACCACTGTTTTGTGTTTGGGCACCCACAAGGGGTGCCCCTACGTGTTTATTTTATAAACAACATTTTTTGTGACTCACTTTTTTTGCCATCCAAGATGAGTGTGTAATGGAACATCGTGCTTTGGTCGTCAAAGTTGCGTAAATCTAAATCTATTTGTCCTTGTCCTCTTTCCAAAATGATTTGTTGTAACAATGTTTGTCCTTGCTGATTGGTAATGAGCAATTGGGCACTTTGAATATTGGCTGGAATAAAGTATTGAATACTTGTCCAGTCACTTGTAGGGTTGGGACTATTCGACAAAGATGCTTTGGAATCATTGATTGTTGTGTTGTTGTTTAATTGTGTGTTGTCGCCTTTGTTGCTCAATAGTTGAATGAGTGTTTCGTATTGTTGACTCAACTCATCAACTTTGTTCTCTAATTCGTTGATGCGGTCTGTTTTGTCTTCAAGCTCGTCTTCCAATTCGTTTACTTTGCCTGCTAACTCTTGGGTTGCCTTGATGTGGACGTAGAACAAATCGCTAGGGTTGAAGCTCAAGTAATCTTGTCCGTCTTGTCTAAAAGAGCCGATAGTGCTAGGCAATAATTTTTGCATTTCTTGAGCCATAATGCCCATGCGCTTCTTGCCTGTTTTTTTGTATTCGTAATTGTACAAATTTATTTTTAGCAATTCCTCTAAACCTTGTTCTAGTGATTGAATGTTTGTTTTTAATTTTTTGTCTGAAGGGATATCCCACATAGTGCTTCCATCTAAGCGTATTGCTTCTTTTTCGGCTTCGATGCGGACTTTGAATTGAATGGTATCGCCTTTGACAAATTTTGCGCATATAACATCAGAACCTAAGAAGTTTGTAAAAGTAGAATCTGCTACCTCTAGTTTGCCCTTGACAATACTATTTCCATTGACTCTAAGCATACCACAAGGATTGGTTGTGCCGATGTTGCCATATTGGTCGGCACCAATGACCACTTCACCTGTGTTTTTGATTATGACATTGTTTCTGAGGGTGTCGCCATTTCCATTTACTGTGTCAAGTGTGGCTCTAAGTTTAATGTGTGGTGCAAGAGTATCATTACTAGAATTGATTAATGTATCGTTATAATTGATGATGCATCCACTTTGATTGTCACCACCAAGCTTTTTAATAATTTGAATCCCATCTTCTCCTTTAACTTCTAGTTTTCCATTGACGATACTATTACCATTAACTCTAAGCATACCACAAGGGTTGGTTGTGCCGATGTTTCCATATTGGTCAGCTCCAATAACAACTTCACCAGTATTTTTGATGAATACGTTGTTTCTAAGTGTGTCTCCGTTGGCATTTACAGTATCTAGACTTGCTCTAATTTTAAAGTGTGGGACAAGTGTGTCATTGTTGGCATTAATTAGGGTGTCATAGTAATTGAGGATGCCTCCATTTTGACTAGCACTACCAAGATTTTTAATAAATTTAAGCCCCTGTTCTGTTGTAAGTGTGTTTTCATTTATTTGTGCATTGACGAATGCGAAAGAGATAAGTAAAATTGTTGCTGTTGTGAAGATTAATTTTATAGATTTCATTTTTGTAAATTTTAAATTTAAGTTTTTCAAAACCATCTCCTCTTGAATCATTAGAGGAGATGGAATGAAAAGTGAAAAATTAATTTCCTTCTCAACAGCTTCTTTGGTTTTGTGTAAGCAAACCATTGAGAAGGAGCGGCAAGCTTTGAAGATTAATTCTTAGCTTGAGTGTTGTTGCTGTTTATTGTTGAGTGATTCAAAATGTGTTGCTGTTTATTGAGTGTTGTCAAAATCTAAATGTGTGTTGTGTTTTTCAGTTGATATTACCTGCCCGCTTCCTCTTTAAGTTTTGCATTTTCCTCTTCAAGCAATTCAATTTTTGTTTTCATCTTTGTCATTTGCTTATTGATTTCAAATAGGTGCAACATCATCTCTTCAATTTTTTGTTGTTGGCGAAAAGTGACATCTCCTAATTGAATTTCTCCTTCCATTTCTTCTTCAGATTCAAAGCCAGAGAGATAACCATTTTCTTCTACATAGGCTTCCTCTTCTTCAAGTGATTTAAGTTGATAGTCTTCTTCAAAGACGAAGTCACACCAGCCAGATTGAACTTTTACTTCAGTGCCACGAATGACACCACATACATCCAATTCGTTTTCGGGCGTGGTGGTATTGATACCGACTTTTCTGTTGTCAAATTCCCCATAGATCAGGGTGTTGTTAGCAGTACTGGCAATGTGGAGTTTGTTGCTGCCTGTTTCATAATAGCCTGCGGCATATCCAATAAATACATTGCTTGAGCCACTGGTGTTGGTATTCCCTGCTGTTCTACCAATGTATACATTTTTTGATCCTGTATTCTTGTTACCTGCATATGCTCCTAAACAAACATTATGGTATCCTGTAAGGTTCTGAAAACCAGATTGAAAACCTAAGTAAGTATTTTCATACCCTTCAGTGTTTTTTTGACCAGCATTTAATCCTATAAATGTATTGGCTTCGCCTGAGGTTGTGTGATGACCAGATAAATGCCCGACAAAAGTATTGTTGTGTGCATTATTCGCTGCACCACTGCCTACTCCAACAAAGGTGTTTTGTGTCCCTACTGTATTATTCAGACCAGATTGTCTTCCAACAAAGGTGTTTTTGCTCCCTTCTGTATTCTGTCGTCCTGCTGCACTACCTACAAAAGTGTTGGCATCTCCACTTGTATTTGATATACCAGCATTGTATCCATTAAAAGTATTGTTTGTGTTCTGACCATAAACCAATGTGCCAGTTGTAAATGCCATCAAAAAACAAAAAGTTAATTTTAAATTTTTCATTGTAACTGAGTTTTAATTAAGTGATGAAAATTTATGTTTACAAAATGTGTTTGTTAAAAATGAATTGGGATGAAGTAAATCAACTTTAGTGTTTATTTATTATTTGTTTGAGTTGTGTGTTTTCTTTTTGCAGTTCTTCATTTTGTTGTTCTAGTGTGCTTATTTTTTTGTTCATCTCAAATAGATGTAACATAATTTCCTCTATCTTTTGTTGTTGGCGAAAAGTGACATCTCCTAATTGAATTTCTCCTTCCATTTCTTCTTCAGATTCAAAGCCAGAGAGGTAACCATTTTCTGCTACATAGGCTTCTTCTTCTTCAAGTGTTTGGAGTTGGTAATCGTCTTCGAAGACAAAGTCGCACCAGCCAGATTGTACTTTGACCTCATTGCCACGAATGATGCCGCATACATCCAATTCGTTTTCGGGTGAGGTTGTATTGATGCCAACTTTACCATTGTCGAATTCTCCATAGATTAGGGTACTGCTAGGATTATTGGCAATGTGAAGTTTGTTGTTGCCTGTTTCGTTGTATCCTGCCTTGTTTCCAAGAAATACATTGTAAGAGCCATTGGGATTGGTGAATCCTGCATATGTACCAATGTATACATTTTTTTCACCTATGGTGTTTTTTCGACCAGCGTGCGCTCCTAAGCAAACATTTTCATTTCCTGTGGTGTTTAGGAAGCCAGTTTGTATCCCTAAAAAAACATTGTTTGATCCTGTTTCGTTTTTGTTACCAGAATTTAAACCTATAAATGTATTGGAATCACCAGTTGTATTCTGTCTGCCAGCTAAGTAGCCAAGAAAAGTATTATTGCTACCGTTGTTGACATAACCACTCCATCCACCTATAAAGGTGTTTTGTATACCAGTACTACCATAAGCACCAGCTAGTCTACCTATAAATGTATTTTTGTCACCACTTGTATTGTTCTCACCTGCGGAGCTACCTAAAAATGTATTGTCGCTACCTGTACTTGTATTGGTTCCTGCATTGTCGCCAAGGAATGTATTGTTTTCTTGGGAATAAACAAGGGTGCTAAATGTGAATGCTGTTAAAAAGTAGAAAGTTAATTTTAAAAATTTCATTGTAATGTGATTTTTAATTAATTATTATAAAATGTGTTTGTTGTTTGATAGTGCAATATTAAGGTGCTTTTGGGCAGTTTTTTTGACCTGGTTTTTTGAAAATTCCATTTGGAAAGGTGTGTTTTGTAGCTGTATAAGGTGGGTTTTCAAGTGTAAGTGTTTGGTTTTTAGTGTTTTATATTTGTTGCGAATTTAGGGCAAATCCTTAAATATTATTACATTTGTAATACATTTTTTTTTGTTATAAATTTTGTCAAAGAACCTAAATTATTCATTGAAGCGTGGCGTAGGGGGATGGATAAGTGGGCTGTACAGACAAAGCATGCAGGGTAAACCAGGCAATACGAGTCTGAAACGAGGAGAGTCGCCCAAAAAAATTAGTAAAACTATATATGTCTGATAAATTATTTGAACTGGTAAAATCACTTAGCAAAGCGGAGAAAGCTGCCTTTACGAAATTTGCCCAGATGGGTGGGAAAAAGGAGCAGTTGGATTATTGGAAGCTCTACAATGTACTGGATAAAATGAAAGAGTATGATGAGGAAGTCCTACAGAAAAAGCTAAAAGACCCTAAGATTGTAAAGGCACTCGCTAAGAAAAAATGGGAATTGAGCAACAACCTTTTGAAAAGTTTGGCAATTGCCCAAGGGGATAAATCTGTGGAGGGAGAGGTCAAGCAAATATTGGTGTATCTGCCCATTTTGTTCGATAAGAAGTTGTACAAGGAGGTGCAAAGCCAGTTGCGTACAGCGCAAAAGAAAGCGCAAAGCCGAGAGTTGTATTTGAATTTGATTGAATTGGCTGAGTGGGAAAAGAAATTGTTGTTTGTAGACAATCCGAAAGACATCGCAGAACAGTTTGAGGCATTGATTGAACGCCTCAATGAATATCAACAACTCTCGCATACTTATCGGACATTGCTCAATTTGTATGGGCAATTGAATTTATTGCGAGAGAAAGACTTTCTATTAAAAGAAGACGAAAGTCAGGAAAAATTGAAGTTGATCAGTACCAATGATTTATTGGTAGGCGAAGAGATAGAGACAGAATCGAACAAAGTTAATTTTTTGTTTTATCGTTTGAAGGGAATTTTGTGGAGATTGGAGGGCAATTATGTAAAGGGTTTTGCTTGTGCAAAAAAAGTGTTGGAAACGGTGGAAAATTCTTATTTGAAAAAAGACATCAAACGGTATAAAGATGCTTTGTGCAATTATTTACAGGCAGCACATTTTGCTCAAGCCTATGATGCTTTTGAAGAAAATCTGGATAAATTGAGGGAGTTGTTCAAACGCACTCAAGAAAACAATAAGGAGGATGTTAGCTTTTTGAACAAGACTTGTTATTTGGGTTTGGTCTATTACCTCAACAATCAAAAGTATGAAGAGGGGATTGAAATGACCAAAGAGATTGAGGACAATTGGGAGCGTTTTACGGAATATGTTGATCCTAGTTTTCAATTGACGCATTGTTACAATAGTATGATGTTGCATTGGGTGGTCAATGATTTGCGAGAGACAGCTTATTGGTTGAGTAAGATTTTGAATTTTGGTCCTACCCACAAACGCAAGGACATCATTTTTGCGGGTCGCTTGTTTCAGTTGCCTATATTTTATGATATGGATGATCCTAATTTTAAAAATAGATTGGACAATGTACAGCGCA
>JAHDIA010000201.1 GCA_020631035.1 Chitinophagales bacterium
GACTGGACCACAAATGACTATTTCTAGGTAATCTGTGTATTCAGCAGGGAACGCTTGGTAATGTATACAATTGTCTTCTATTTCTACTGAACAAGATGGGAAGCTAGAGGTAGCCGAACTTACACTTGAGTTGGGATAACCAAAGACTTCTTCTGGACAGATAATCAATTCCTCACTAGGTGCAATACAGATGTCATAATTGGTCGTATTGTCACAAATTCCTTGGTAGTCGATTTCTACTCCAACACAAGCCGCTTCACAAGCATTGTTGTAAGTGTTGCCATCTATTCCACAAACTGGTTCGTAGTACGTTGGGCAAACACAATCAATGATGCACTCACCAAGGTAGTTGACTGTTACACCAGCACATTGTGCTTCACAGCTATTGTTATAGGTATTGCCATCGGCTCCACAAACGGGTTCATATACATCTGGGCAGAGACAGTCAGTTGGACCATCGCAAGTCCACAACAAAGTAGCTTCCATATTGGCTAAGCTGTAAGTATTGAAACAGCTAAAGGCTGCTGTACTTGTACAGTATAGTTGACCTGTTTCAAAATAAAGTGTTGCTTCAAAATCACAGTCACTACCAGGCTCAATGTAAACGAAGGTATAGCTACCAGCAGAGTAAGCAGTTACTGTTGTACCACCACAGCAGTTGTTGATGTCTACAATGTCCTCCAACCAAGGATAATCTTCAAATGGATTGAAAGGTGGGATTGTTTCATCACAGGTTTCGATACAAACTTCTAAGCTTGGGTGAATGGCAGCGTTAAAGTCAACTCCATTGGAAATTGTTCCACAACCACTGATGCTTGTACATATACCATTCACAATTCCATAGCCCAATAAAGCCTCACAATCTCCAAAATCTTGTAGTTCTAAACTAGCACAAGGAGAGAGAGGAACTGGTGGTTCTCCACATTCACCAAGCGTGTAATCTGTAACACCATCACATTCGGCTTCACATGCATTGCTGTAAGTGATGCCATTGGCACAAACAGGTTCGTATACATCGTCACATATACAAGCTGGTGGAAGGACAGGCTCGGAATATACTTCTTCACAACAAGTAGCGATTGGATCATTGTTGCAATCGTAAATGGTCAAACAAACATTGTAAGGTTCGGTTACGGGTTCTGCATTTTGTAGATAAGGCAAAGTGACATTGCAAGGATTGGGGCCTGTTGCTGTTGTTCCGTTTCCGAAATCCCATTCCCATCCACAGATGCCGTCTATGTATGTATTGTCATAAAAACAATAAATATTGGCTCCAAAGATTAGAGTTCCGTTGTCTGTTTCAGTGCTTTCTGTTATTTCGTAGGTGAACAATGGACCTAGATCGCAGATGTTGCTACAAGAACCTGGGGTAAAGTCTGTGACGCCGTCGCAGAGGGCAAAACATTCGTTGCTATAAGTGATGCCATTGCTACCACAAACGGGAGCGTATATAGCAGGACAAATACAAACATCACATTCGCCTTGTGAAGCAATTACTACTCCCGCACACTCCGCTTCGCAAACATTTCCGTAAGTGTTGCCATCAGTTCCACAGACGGGAGCGTATATGGCAGGGCATTCACAAGGAGGTTGTACAGTACCACAAGATTCTATACAGATTTCGTAAGTCTCGTAATTGTTGGCATTTCCATCACATCCACCATAAGTAAACTCCAAACAGTCTCCTTGAGTGGTGTCGTAGTACCATCTTGGAATGGCTGCTTCACAAGGGCCTGGATCAGGTGGAAGATTACAAACATCACACACGCCTTCAGAAGCAATAGGGATTCCTGCACATTCTGCTTCACAGGCATTGCCATACGTTAAGCCATCTATACCACAAACAGGTTCATAAACAGCAGGACAAGCACAGCCACCACATTCGCCAGGAGAGGCAATGGCAACTCCTGCACATTCCGCTTCACAAGCATTGGTGTAGGTAATACCATTGATGCCACAAACAGGATCTAATACGTCCTCACAAGTACAATCGGGTACAAAGATGAGATTGTCTTCTGTCGCATATTCTTCTGGATTGAATCCTTGGTTGCCACATTGTTCGTCGGCTATGGTAAAGCCACCATTGTAACAAACAATTTGGCCATCACAAGTATATAAGATACTGGCAGCATCGGCTGCAACACAAATATCTTTGACTTGTACATAAATATAATCTACCCCATCAATTTGGAAAGCATAGATACCTTGAGTACAATCGTCTACCAAGTGGAAAGTCAAGAAGTCAAAATCTGCTACATCATTGGAGCCACAAACGAGATTGTTTCCACCTCCGCAAGAGGCTATACATACTTCGTAGGTTTCGTAATTGTTGGAGTTTCCACCACAACCGCCATAAATAAATTCAAAGCAATCCTCTTGACTGGCATCATAGTACCATCTTGGGAAAATGCCATCACAGTCTCCAACTTCGGGTGGAAGATTACAAGTGCCACATTCTTCTAAAGGAAGAACACCAACACCCGCACATTCCGCTTCACATTCATTGTTGTATACGACACCATCAGTTCCGCAAACAGGAGCATAGATGGCTGGACAAATACACTCAACCTCACAAGGGCCATAATTGACTACTTGCACTCCTGCACAATTGGCTTCACATTCGTTGTTATAGACGATGCCATCTTCCCCACATACAGCGATGCTGATCTCTGGACAATCACAAGGATCTTTTTCCCAAATGAGATTGTCAGGATTGATGTAGTTTTCAATGATGGGTTCGCATTGGAATTCAGGTGGTGTAAAGCCGCCAGCACTACAAATGTTTTCGCCAGAACAAGAAAGCAAAATACTTCCTGCATCTACAGCCGCACATTCTGGAGCTACTTGTACAAAAATGACTTGTTCGCCATTGTAGGTAAAACTATAAGCCGCTTGATAACAACTACCTGCTACCAATTGGTTGAGCCAAGGTAGTTCTTCTATTGGGTTCTCTACTCCACAAATTAAGCCATCGTAATCACAAGAGCCATTATCGCATTGGGCATTAGGGTTATAATTGAGCGCAATTGGGTCAGTACATCCTTCGGCATCTCCGCAGTTGCAACCAACTGGAGCATATTCACATCCTCCATCGTCTACATTGCTGTCAGGATTGTAGTTGCAGGCAATGGGATCTACACAACCTGGACTGCTATTGACTTCACAAGCCCCATCTGTAAAAGAAGTTACCCCAGCAGAGTAAGCATCACAAGGACTAGCATAGGTTTCGCCATCACAACCACAAACTGGAGGGACATCTGTTGGACAAGCGACGTCTATCAGATAGAATTGCTGCGTCAAGACTTCGTCTACACAGTCGGCTTCGGCTGCACAGATGATATTGGCAATCGCAATGAACTCACCTGTTTCGGGGCACTGGAAAGGATTTTGTTCTGGATAGTAAGCGGTGTATTTAAGGATTTGTCCAGCTGTAAACTCCAAGGAAGTAGGACCAACATACACATAATTATCAAAGAACAATTCTTTGATGGCTATTCCAGTGTAGCACTCATTGTCTATTGCTTCAACTACACCTATATTGGTATAGTTACAATTGTCATTACAATCCCAAACTGTTCCCAATAAGCTAGCGTTCTCAAATAAATCTGGATATAAGTCAAAACAAGTACCACCCGTAAATCCGCCATCTATACAGATGAGATTGCCATCTATATCATAAACATATGTTTCAACATCCTCACAGATGCTATTCTCACTTGGTCCAATGGTGATAAAGCCTTCATCATTGTAACAAAGGTATTCGACTTCATAATCGCAGTCACACAAACTACTTGTGATAGGACTTGCACCAATGTATATATCATTGAACAAACCATTTATCCAAGGAAGTTGAGTGAATGGATTTGTTAGTTCGCAAGAGCTAGGTTCTGTTGGGCCAAAACAGTATTCTAGGTTTGTTATATTTTGGATAAATTCCAATTCATCAAAGATACCAGGATGGGTTTCGTCACAGTCTCCTCCCAATAAACCACCATTGAAGCAGATGACATCTCCATTGGCATCATAGATGCTTGTAGGAACATCCAAACACTGGAATATTTGAAGGCTTCCATCATCTTGGACAATTTCGTGTGGTGTTGGACTGAACACAAATACATCTTGACCTTGGTAACAGTGTTGGTTAACTGTTAAGCAACATAGATCGCTTAATCCATCAACATACTGTGAAATCCAAGGAAGTTCGTTGAGTGGGTCTTCAAAGCTATTACAAGTATTTATTGGACACTCGCCAGTACTTACCACTTCTACTCCAGCACATTCTGCGGCACAGCTAGACTCATACGTATTTCCATCACTTCCACAAACAGCAACATTGTTGATGGCACTGTAAACATTGCCTATCAAAGTGGCATTGTCACCAAAATCACTACAGTTAGAATTGATGGGTGGGAAACCTCCATAAGTACAAACAACGTCACCACCACAGTTGTAAACAGTGATGACTTGATCGGGTGCGCCATAAACGGCAATAACCGTTTGACCTTCGTATTCAAATGCATTCGCACCAACTACAAATGGACCAGAATCATTGGAAATTAAAGCAAGGAACCAACTTGGAGGGCTCAATAAATCAAACCCACAAGCATCACAAGCACATTCACTTTGAGGGGGACCACATTGAGGATCCTCAATAGGAATGATGTAGTCATTGCCACAACCAGTCTCAGCATCTATTGGATAAACATCGTAGAAGTCTTGTCCTGTTGCAAAGGTGATAAATGCCTCTACATTTTCAGTGGCAATTATTTCTTCTCCATTGATATTTGTACCAATGATATAAGTACCACTTCCACCAGTTACAGTTACCCCAACACTAAATGCACTTTCACCTTCACAGAAAGGTGGGGTGGTGATGTTGTATTCTGGGGCACCTAAATAATTAATGGCAAAGCATTCAGTCAAATCGAAACAACCTCCGCCATTGAGTAGTTCTTCCATAGTGCTTGCCGATAAATTAGGTGGATTGTTGGTGTTATACATCATTCCATAGTAGCAAGCATCAATTTGGAAAGCTATGTTTTCGGGTAAGAATTCTATTCCTCCATCGGTTTCAGCAATGTAGATGTATTCATAGTCGATTGGTAGAGCATATGAACTTTCTAAAGAGATTACTCCAAATCCACATAGTGAAGGATCAGAGATAATGGTTCCAGCATTGGCTTCACAAGGACTCGTTGTATCATTACATTCCCATAGTGTAATTGAAGGTAAGTCAGCCAAGCCATATTCTACAAAACAATTGACACCCAATTCGCCACCACTGCCTGCACAAATTTGATTGCCTTGACAGTCGTATAACACATCTTCCAAATCAATAGGGCAGGTATTGAAATCTGGATTGCTTGTTGGAGCAATTAAAATGTAGTATTCGCTTCCATTGAGGTATTGAGTAATGGTATTGGTAAAGCAACAATCCGCATTGTCAATAATACCTGACAACCAAGCACTTTCAAGTGGAGTGTCTATTGCAGCGCAGGGGTTAGGTGGGGTGTCGCATTCACCCGCTGTCCAAGCAGTTACACCAGCAGCCTCTGCCAAGCAACTATTGGGATAGTTTTGATTGTTGCAACCACAAACAGGTTCATAAATAGCAGGGCAAGTGACAAATGGTTCGGTGATTAAATCAGCATTTACACATTCTCCATCTACTACATTTAAAGCGATACTCTGCACAAAACACAATACATCCTCTGTTACATCATAACAATTGTTGGGTATGCTACTGCTATAAGAATAACAAACCTCATAGGTTAAAAAGTCGCTTCCTACAAAATCCACAAATGGAGTATAAGCAATCATTGTATCTGTAATGGTAAGATCACCAGAAGTCGGTTGGTCCAATATGTTTATGCCAACAAAATCCTCTGCATATTGATACAATGGATTTAAGCAAGAAGGGGGTAAATCTGCGGGAGCAGAAAAACTAAAAGAGGTATTCTGATTCAAAGAGTATTCGGGTAATATTTGTGGTATTTGACAAGGGAAAAAGTTGGGGCATTCTACAGGAGCTTCATACTCAAATATGACAACAGCATTGGAGGCTGAGTCCAACAATCCCTCTAGACAATCTGGCGGAAATGGAGTAAATCCAATACTACAAGAAAGATTGCCTTCACAATCGTAATATCTGACAGGCAAATCGGTTGGACAAGGTATGTCACCACTGGTAGCACCACCAGGAGCCAAGATAAAGTAAGGCTCACCATTGTAGGAGAATTGTAGTATTGTATTTAAGAAACATCCATCTGCTTCAGCAACTGCCTCTTGCATCCAAGGCAATGACAATGGATCATCAATGTTTTCACAATTACTGGTCTGCCCACAAGCACCAGTTGTCCACTCTAAGACACCTGCTGCATCAGCCACACAGGCATTGTAGTAAGTTTCTCCATCGCAACCACAAACGGCTTCTTCGGGGAGTTCTGAGCAAGGATAAGCATTGTTTTCTATAGAGTCAGTAGTAGCACATACGCCATCCAATACTCTAACCTCTACGACTGTTTCAATGCAATACAAATTGCTTGTGATTTCAGGAAAACATTGAGTTGCCAATGGTGTACTATATGTAAAACAAGACTCGTAGCTATAAGAATCAAAACCCACAAAACCATCATTTGGATCATATACAATGATAGAGTCTCCTTGCATTTGTAGGGTGCCATTTTCAGGAAGATTGGCGGTGTAAGCAACGACAAACTCATTGATAAGGTAGGAGTGTACATCATAACAACCAATGTCTTGAACCACTTCTGTATACAAAAAACCATCTGTATTGACACTGGTATTTCCATACCAAGGGAAAGGAAACTCAGGGATGGCAATGGCACAAATTGCAAAATTGCAATCTTGAATCCAAATCATTTGATCATTAGGGGTAGAAGCATCTAACAATGTCTGTGAACAATCATCTGTTGGATCTTCATTGTAATTGTTGCAGACAAGATTACCTGCACAGTCATAAATATACATCGGAGCATCTAAGATACATTCTAGGTGTATTCTAAAGTAACTATCTCCCTCAAACTCAAATTGATAAATGGCATTTAAGGCACCAGAACAGTTAGCTGATACAGAAGCACTATCAATCAAAGCAGCCAACCAAGGCAAGCTCAAAGGATCATTACTACACGTTGTTTGCAAACATTCCCCCTCTGTCCATTCTGCCACACCTGCAGCTTCTGCCACACATTCGTTAAAGTAAGTCACTCCATTACAACCACATACAGAAGCTTCTTCTGTATCAAAACAATGAAAAGGATTGGTAATGGCATTGGCATTCGCACAAGTGCCATCCAATACTTGAATCCTAATTGTACGTTCTCTACAAATCACTCCGTCCACAATCTCATCAGCAAAACAGTTAAGACCAACTAGAGTAGGGGTAAAACAAGCTTCATAGACATAAGCATCAGCACCTACAAAATCAGTATTGGGCGTATAAATAATCTGATCACCAACAATGTCTATGTTGCCAGAGCTAGGACTTTCGAGTATGTTGATACTGGCTACATCCCCAAGACCATAAAACAAAGGTGGAGGACAAGGACCCAAAACACTTGAAGGAGAAATGGTTCTGGTATGGCTAGAATCATTGTTGATGCTGATACCCTCATACCAGGGGAAGGGATAAAAAATTGGATCAAAGAAACATTGTGGGAAATCACAATTGTAAGACCAAATATATTCACTAGTATAAGAAGCATCTATAAAACCTTCTGGACAAGCGTCATTATTGGTTGAGGTACATATTTGATTGCCCTCACAGTCAAATAAAATCCCATTTTCTCCCAAAACACAGGGTAAATCTACTTGAAAGTAAGTAGCTCCTTCAAAGTCAAACATACGAATGGTGCCATAACAATCGGGAAAATCTGTGTTATTTATCAAATCTTGTATCCAAGGCAATGCCAATGGATCATCACTACAATCTGTAACAGTAGAATCGTTACACTCACTTACTTCAAAAACCCAAACCTGTGCTCCACCATAGCCATCAATAAAATCACTAATGATGGTTTTAACTGTATCTGTTCCCACAAATCCAGGATTAGGGATATATGTCAAAGATGCTCCAATACCTCCAAAGGGACTAGGAATAGGCTCTATTTCACTTGTTCCATTTTGAGCAGCCTGGTATAGACTCACACCTTCTTCATCTCCAAACTCGACCCAATCGAATTGGAAAATAGAATCATTACAAAGTGCAATGGTTTCACCAGTTGAACAATCCAAAGGAACAACATATTCCTCACTTGTACTACAACCAACACTATCTGTAACAGTTACAGTATAAGTACCTGGACCCAAACCAGTCACTTCAGTTCCACTAACAAGTCCTCCAAAAATTGAGAAAATATTCCAAGTAATCGACAAAGGCTCAACTCCATACACATCACCCAAAACAATGCTACCACCATCACTACAAGTAGCAGGGGTAATCTCTGTTCCAAAATTGGATACAAAAGGTGGTTCATTCAATACATCTACAAAAAAGGTTTCAATGGTTGAACAGCCATTGGCATCGGTTACAATTGCATAATAATTGTAAGAGTAATCGGGAGGTGTACCAATGATAATGGCACCTGTATAAGTCCCTTGTAATTCACTTACAAAATTGACATCCTCAGCAATCAATTCTCCTAAAATATTGTACCACTCAATGTTAAAAGGACCATCACCCATCACATCATCCAATACAATTCCGCCATTGGGAGTACCCAAACATGTTTGATCACTCACAGTCACACTGACACTAGGACCAGAAGCATCACTCAAAAAGAAACACCTTCTAACAGTTCGATCACCAAATAAATCAAAACCATCAGAGATAAATTGAGCAGTCAAACAATACACACCAGCTCCAACATTGGTCAAATCTTCATCTGTACTGATTACTACTGAATCATTTTGTGTCCACTCAAAAACAGTTGTGTCATTTATGAGTGTGGCATTGGGATTGTTAGGTTCAATCCTAATATCAATGGCTCCATCACTTTGACCACAGCTAGGCTGGTTTATGTTTTCTTCTACTATCGAAATAGCAGGAGCATAAGCAGGCTGTATCCATTTTAACTCAGCCACACTAAAGCCCATTTTGTCCGCCCAAGCAGGTAATTCCTCATAAGGCATATTTTCGATAAAAGCGTAATTGTTATCAGTGGCAATAAAATGTGCCAAATCCACATCACCACTTTCCCGCATAATGTGTCCGACAGCACAAGCCGTATTGTAATCATCTATAAAGTAAGGGATGGTTATATTGTGGCGGGTATTGACAGGAAAAACACCTTCTTGCCAATATTGCTTCAAAATATCCAAACCATTTGCACGATTGGCTTTTTGGCTTGGGTTCAAATCTTCGACAGGGCGAGAAC
>JAHDIA010000202.1 GCA_020631035.1 Chitinophagales bacterium
AGGTATTGCCCGACACCAAATTACCAGGAATGATTAGCCCTACAGATGAACGGCAAGAATTGGCAATTATGACACCCGATTTTGCCCTCTGGAAAAAGGAAGATCCAAAAGAGGATGAAAAGGAAGAACCCAAAAATGATAATATAAATGATTAGGAGCAAATGCTTGGGAGCTTCGTCGCTGCTAATTTGCCCGCTATCCGCTTTTACTCCTCGTATTGGGCGAATACAATTCGCCCTTACTGTGGGGTAACCGCTGCTATCGGGACGGTCCGACGCTTCGGCTAGATTAGAACGTTCACTTACATTCGCATAACACACTTTAAATTTAAAATAAAACCCACAAAGGTGTCACTTTGACTTGTTAAAGTGACACCTTTTCTTTTGTATTTTATCAAGGAATGATACTTGATTCTGGATAAACCAAAACATCATCCGCAGTCATTTTGATTTGGTAACCTTCCGTTGGTTTTAAATTCCCGATGGTGTTTAGACCTATAGAGGGCAAGAAGGTTGCATTTAAGTTTTTGAGCTGAATAATATTGGGTAGAATATCCGTTAAGGAAGCATTGGGATCAGACTCGCCATCTAGCAAATAGCCCAAAGCATTCCAACCCATAGTTAACTGAATAGGGGTTTGTGTCGGATCGACTTTGGTTCCACCAATTTGCAAAACAGCATCATTGAGCATCTTCACCTGATAGCCCTTGGTGATGTCCCAATTGCCAATCGTATTAACTCCTAGAGAAGGCAAATAGGTAGAGGACAAATCTTTGACCTGTATGACACTGCTATTGACACTAGCAAAAACAGACTCAACAGCCAAGTCATCGGGGATGCAATTGGTCGAGATAAAATTCCAACCTTCACTCAAAGGAATTTCCAAATTGCATCTATCTCCATCAATGTATTGCTTGGCTAAAGCAAAGGCATCGTTTCCGATTTTGATGCCCATCATACGGCCAGGAATGTCGTCGGCTGGTGGGTGAATACCTCCCCAAATTCTAGACAAACTACATTGGTCAGAAGCATCTCTATAGGTTGCCCATTGCAAGGTCAAACTCTCACTTGGTCCTTCTTCAAATACCAAAAAGTTATTTTGTGGTGCTTCAAACTCACCCATACCACCTGGAAAAAAAGGATCACCTGTAAAAGCTGTCAAAACCTCGGCAGCCGTACGGGAAAAAGTCGAATGCCCCGATACATAGCCTGCAAAATTAGGCGTCACAAAAGTTGGACGCTGGTAAGGCCACCAATCGGCTGCCAGTATCCACCCTACCCCTGCTTCAGAATTGGTATCTAGGAAGTCAGGTCCTCGCCAAGCATTTATTTTTATTTTACCAATGTTTTGATTCCCTGAACCCGCCAACGGATCGCCTAATTCAACCAATTCAATCAAACCAGGAATTAATGGCAAACCTCCTATATGATAGGAAGGCAAATTGGGATCAGAACTTTGCCCTAGTTCTGCCATTCCTCTAAGTGCCGAAATAGGACGAATGTAATCGTACCACCCCTTGACACCCCAAGCAGCGACTGCGGCATCATGCAAAGCAGCTCCAAGTGTAAAATAAGCCTTGACATCCCATTCCAAATCATCTAAAATAGGTCCTGTTCCTTCAAAACGTTTTTCGAGTTGGGGATGATCGTTCACATAGTTTAAGATGGTAAACCAATGCCCAGGAGGTGTTTCAGAATCGGGACCATCTGCCCAAAATTCTGCCAATACTCTGGCATAGTCGGCACGCTTGACCATTTGAGGCGCATAAGGCATACCAGTAATAGGGTTTAAGCTATGTCCAACACTGGCATCTCCCCCATTGTCAAAATCGTAGAAAGATTGCATTTGTGTCAGATCAGTGTAGTCTGGATAGGATTGTATGTTGCCAATACTTGCGGGTGATATATCCCACATTGTATTGTCGTTGGCATCTAGGTGCGAAGACCAAGCAGCAACCAAAGCAAATCCCCATTGATAGGCATCGGTTGTACCACCACCATTTTCAGTGTCGATATAGGGCGGTGGTCCTGGATCGCAGTAAACTTCATAGTTGTCTCCACTACGTTGGTACATCGTCAGATCGTCAGAATTAAAACAAAAATTGCTGACTTTTCCCCATTCAGGACTCAAGAAAGCGGGTATATTGCTTGGAATCACATTGCCCGATTGGTCAATAAAAACATTAAATGCCAGTGGTTGCCATCTGTTGAAATCACTTAGGCTAGTATTGCCTGAGATAGTGACAGGCAATGGAGTATTAACAGGCTGGTAGTACGTATTGGTGTAAGCATTTTGTTCATTGCTCCCATCTTGTAATCCAAAGTCGATCATTTCTTGAGCAATGTAATTTCCCAAAGCTTCCTGATTCAACCAATTATAGTTGGTTGATACATCACTGGTATTGTATCCCAACTCATTCATATACTGATCATATTGGGCAAACATTGTCCCTGCTGCTGGAGAATTTTGAAAACGATGTCTCAAAAATCGGTACATAGCATAACTAAGTGATTTTCTTTGAGCAGATTCGATCAATATGTTATTAGACGGAACAGTTATTCCATTAAATTCACAAGTATAACCATCAACTGTTTTGCCTAGAAAGTAAGTATCTGATTGATCTTGATAAGCCGCCCAAGTATCGTACATCAGTACAGTGGCGTGGTGAAGGTTGCGGGCATGTACAGTGGGTCTTGCAAAATCATTTCGGATGGATTCAAGGAGCACTTCCATCCAGTTTCTTGCCACAGAGTGCGAAGGATCTGTCACTTGTGCTTGTGTTCCTAGTGTAAAGCAGCATAGCAATACCATAGACAATAGACGAACACAGTTTTGCCTTGTCAGAGCAAAACAGCTAATCTTGTTAAGTTTCATTCTTTAATACAGTTTTGGTATAAAAAATGCTCATATAAAAAAAATAAACATTCCTACAATTAACACATTAAAGATACTTCAAATTTTTTGTTCGACAAAAAAAGCATAGGCAATTGGAGGATGGAGCGTCGGATGAGCGGATGGATGCCCCCTTGTACGAAGCCCAAAATATGCGCTGGTTAACCAGACCAAGACGCAGCCATGAAAGACACACGCTGCCCCATAAAAATACCAAACACCAAATGAATGAAGCAAATTAAAAAACTTAAAATCAGCATTTATGGGAAAAAATTGTATATTTACAACCGAAATATTATTACAAAACCCAACAAAAACACATTTATGCAATTTTTACAAAAAAGAAGAGTGCTACTTGTCTTATCTGCTTTTGTAGCCATTAACTTCACCAACTGTTCTAAGGATGATACAGAGAAATTAACCGATGGTCCTTGGACCCTTAAGAAGATCAACAATTTGGACGCTACCACCTTTTTGGCTGCCCTTAGTTTTGGAACACTTTCTGACGCTGATTTTACGATGGAATTTGAGGAAGATGGCGACTTTATCAATGCAGTTATTTATACATATACTGATGGTACCACCGATAGTGATACCTATACAGGTACTTGGGAATGGGAAGATACAGATGAAGATGTGCTTGTAGTAAGCAGTGATGGGTATACACAAAGATTTGAAGTACAGGAGTTGACCAAATCAAAATTGATCTTAAATCAGGATTCTTTTGGAACACCAGATGATCCTTCGGATGATTGGGAAATGGAGTTTGAGAGATGATGCAATTTGTACACCACAAAAAAATATTACTTGTCTTAGTTGTTTTTGTCGTACTCAATTTCACCAATTGCTCTAAGGATGATACAGAAAAATTAACCGATGGAATTTGGTCATTGGTCAAAGTTGATGGCATTAATATAGAGCTCTTTTATCACACACTGACAGGTGGTTCGATTACTTTAGTAGATTTAACGCTAGACTTTGAAGAAGATGGCGACTTTGTGTATACTTATTCTTATATCAATACCTTCAGTACAGACATCACAGAAGCGAAGATTTATGGAGCTTGGGAATGGGAAACAGCAGACGAAAAAAACCTTATACTCACTGAAGATGATGATTATGTTCAAAAATTTGAAGTAAAAGAGTTGACCAAATCAAAATTGATTCTCGATGGTTTTAGGGATATTACTTCTAGTGATTGGGAGATGGAGTTTGAGAAATTTTGAGAGATTGAAAAATCAAAATTGAAAATTACCCCCCCCCACAGCTAGCTGTGGGGGTTTTAATTTTGAGGAATAAATGCTACATTTGTCATTGAAAATATTTTAGTTAACCTAGCAAAGTACATTTTAAATGGATTTTTTACAGAAAAAAAGAATCTTATCGAACTGCCGAAGTGGAATTGTTTTATTGCTCTTGCTTTCTTTTCTGGGGCTTCCCTCTTGTTCTAAAGAGAATCCCAATCATGAATTTCTAATAGGAGGACACTGGCTGGTAAGCAAAGTCAATGGAGTTGATTATGAAGATGGTTCTTTTGCAACCATAGTCAATGGTGTACCGCAGACTCAAGAAGGCTTTGGAACAGTATACTACTTTGCAAACAATGGAACATACAGAATAGAATCTGCCACTGTTGTATCCTCCGAAGGTGATCCCAGTATTACAAGAGGCTTTTGGGATTGGAACAATAAGACAGACCAAGATGGAATTTACCTAAGAGAATCCCAAGGAATAGTCAGTCCACTCATCAGAGTTGAGACCGTCAATGAGTTTCATATGAGATGGATCGGAGGCGAAGAAACCCCCAATGACCCAAGCGATGATTGGAGTTTGCAATTTTTTAATGAGTATTATTAAAATAAAAATTGAAGATTCAAAATTAAAAAATTAAACCTCCCCTACAGCTAGCTGTGGGGATTTGTGAAAATATTTTAATCAACCCAACAAAAACACATTTATGCAATTTTTACAAAAAAGAAGAGTGCTACTTGTCTTATCTGCTTTTGTAGCCATTAACTTCACCAATTGCTCGAAAGATGACACCGAGAAATTAACCGATGGCGTTTGGTCTTTGGCAAAAATCAATGACACCGATATAGAGGTCTTTTATAGTACGCTTACAGGTGGGGCGATTACCTCTGCCGAAGTAACACTGGACTTTGAAGAGGATGGTGACTATACCTATTCTTATACCTATGTCGATGAAGGCATCACAGAAGTCGATGTTTACAATGGCACTTGGGAATGGGAAACAGCGGATGAAGAAACCCTTGTTCTCACTGAAGATGATGGTTATGTTCAAAAATTTGAAGTAAAAGAGTTGACCAAATCCAAAATGATTCTCAATAGCACTACCTCTAATAATTGGGAGATGGAGTTTGAGAAGTAATTTGAAAATTAAAAACTCAAAATTTAAGAATCTAACATCAAAACAAATCCCCACAGCTTTAGCTGTGGGGATTTGTTTTTTTAAGACTGAAATATTATTTTTGTTTCAATACAAATCAAACATTAACACATTAATTAACCCAGCAAATCTAATTCAATGGAAAATTTACCAAACAAAAAAGCTTTACTTACACTCTCTGCCTTTGTGGTCATCAACTGTACAAGCTGTTCTAAGGATGCAACAGACAAGTTAACGGATGGTACTTGGAATCTTGTTCGTTACAACAACCAATCTATTGCTGAATTAGAAGCAGAACAAGGAATCAGTGATTTTGTCTATACTTTTGAATTTGAAGAGGATGGACATTTCAATGTTTTGTATAGTTATACTGATGATGGTGATTTAGAAACCTACAACTATTCTCTTTTTTGGGAATGGGTAGATGAGGACAATACCCAAATAGCCTTTAGAGAATCACCAAATGATGAAGATGTATCTATTATTTATGTCAATGAATTAACCAAGTCTAAATTAGACATAAGGCTCGATGCAGAAGGAACCCCAAATGATGTTTCGGATGATTGGGAAATGGAGTTTGAGAGATAAAAATTGAAGATTCAAAATTGAAGACTCAAAATTAGAAAATTAAATCCCCCCCACAGCTTAGCTGTGTGGGGGATTCTTTATTCATAAGCGGCACGAAACATTACACACCACTAAGTAATCTTAAATTTTAAATCTCAAATTTTCAATTAAGTAATTCAAAGATTCCCGCAATACCCTGACCTCCACCAACACAAGCCGTAACCATTCCGTACTTCTGTTCTCTTCTTCTCATTTCATTGAACAATTGCGTAGACAATTTCGCTCCAGTACAACCCAATGGGTGACCCAAAGCAATTGCCCCACCATTGACATTCACAATATCAGGATTCAAACCAGCCTCTTGAATCACCGCCAAAGACTGAGCGGCAAAAGCCTCGTTCAATTCGATTTGCTCAATATCGTCTAGTTTCAAACCAGCTTGCTTCAATGCTTTGGGAATCGCCTTACAAGGACCAATACCCATATACAAAGGATCAACCCCTGCAAGCGCACAAGACGCCAAACGAGCAATTGGTTCTAAGTTCAACTTCTTAACCATTTCCTCACTCATCACCATCACAAAAGCAGCACCATCTGAGGTTTGCGAAGAGTTACCAGCCGTTACAATTCCTTTATTCGCAAACACAGGACGCAATCTAGCCAATGCCTCCACAGTCGTATCACGTCTTACACCTTCATCCATCGAAACCGTATGCTCCGACTCTTGACGCTTACCATCTTTCACAAAGACTTCCTTTACAGTCACAGGAACAATCTCACTGTCAAATTTACCCGCATCAATCGCAGCAGCAGCCTTTAAGTGAGAATTGTAAGCAAACTCATCAGAAGCTTCCCTACTAATTTTGTATTTCTCTCCAACCGCTTCTGCCGTTGTTCCCATACCAACCACATAGTTAGGCGTCTTAGATGCTACCTCGTAACTAGGAGACAATTTATAACCTGTCATAGGAATCTTACTCATACTCTCTGTACCACCTGCGATGTAACAATGACCCAATCCTGCACGAATTTTCGCAACAGCAATAGAGATTGTTTCCAATCCAGAGGCACAATAACGATTCACTGTCATACCAGGAACCGACTGTCCCAAAGCACGCACCGAAATCATACGACCAATTTGCAAGCCTTGTTCCCCTTCAGGATTGGCACAACCCACAATTAGGTCGTCCACCAAAGCAGGATCAAAATCAGGCATTTGGTACAACATATACTTAATCACATCTACCGCCAAATCATCCGAGCGATAGTTTTTAAAACCGCCTTTTTTGGCTTTTGCAACAGCACTTCTATAGGCTTTTACAATATATGCTTCCATTGTATTATTTTAATATTTATATTAATGAAAAATAACTTCTTATGAAGTCTTTGTAACATTTAAAACAATTAATTGGATATTTTTAGCAAAAAGATTTTTCAATATACAAAGAAAAAAACGGAGTCCTAGCAGCGCTAAGGCGAGTATTTTTGATTGCAGTAGATTGGAAAATATTGCAGCTAAAATTTTCTAGTAATTTTTTAACTGTTACTTTATTTTTGGGGCTTCCCCTGCGGGTCGGGCTATTCGTGGGTTCGCTTCGCTCCGTGCTGCGCACACTCCTTACAGTCGTCCACTACTATCCCTAAGCCGAAGTCCCACATCCTCAAAAGAGAACTTGCTCCCTTTCATATCTGTACCCATCCCCATCCGTTCCCACTCTACATTTCCCCCTCACTTCAGTGAGGGGGACCAAGGGGGTGCTAATTCCGCAAAGGCTTTCTCGTCATCAACATATGCTGAATACGATCCAAGGTCTTTTGCTCACCCGCCAAGCTCAAGAAAGCTTCTCTTTCAATATCCAATAGATACTGTTCAGATACTTTCTGCTCACCAGTCAAGTCGCCTCCACACAATACATAAGCCACTTTCTTGGCAATCAAGGCATCGTGATCACTCGCATAGCGTCCCAAATGCAATCCGTTGACTGCTGTATACAAAGGAGCCAAACCAGCTCTACCCAATACGTGAACTTGTTTAGGAGCAGGTTGTGTGTAATTGTCTGCCAATTGCAAGACACGCTTCTTTGCCTCTCCGATATTGCGGCTAGTGTTTACAGCAATGCTGTCTCTATCGTGTAGTAAGTAATCATGTTGGAATGCCTCATTGGCTGAAGTCGCCACAGTTGCCAAAGCAATCGCCTTGAATTTCTCCAACAAAGTAGGAATCATCAAATCGCCTTCAAAGTATTTGTCAGACGCACGTAGGGCAAACTCTTTGGTTCCACCTCCACCTGGTAATAATCCAACGCCTACCTCAACCAAACCAATATAAGATTCAGCAGCAGCTACTACAGAATCGGCATGCATAGCCAACTCACAACCCCCACCAAATACAAAACCTTGTGTAGCAATGACCACAGGAATAGAAGAGTAACGCAAACGCATACTCACCTGTTGGAACTGATCGACCATTGTATCTAGTTCCTTAAAGTTTTTTTGTGAGATTTGCATCGCAATCAACATCAAATTGGCTCCTACAGAGAAGTTCTTGGCATTGTTACCAATGACTAGACCTTTCCAACCTTCATCTTCTGCTTTCTGAATGGCATCTACAATCCCTTGTCCAATACCTGTACCAATGGCATTTCCTTTACTAGTAAACTCCAAACACATTACCCCATCTCCAATATCGTGTACAATACACTCACTGTTTTTGAGAACAGGTTCTTTTGATCTAAGCTTATCTAAAATAACGAACTCTTCTGTACCAGGAACAACCTTATAAGACTTGCTCTCAATATTGTAGTATTTCTGTTGACCATCTTCTATTTTGTAGAAGCTATCACAACCAGCTTTTAGCATCTCTCTTACCCAAGGAGCAACAGTTTCCCCTGCTTCCTCTGCTATCTTGATACCTTCTTCTACGCCTACCATATCCCATACTTGGAAAGTTCCATAATCCCAGGCATAACCTGCCACCATTGCATCGTCTACACTGTATAGGTGATCTGCAATTTCTGGAATACGATTAGAAGCATAAGCAAACAAACCACCAAAGTAAGTTTTCAAGTATTTCCCACCTTTATCATCTGTTTCAAAAATGGCTTTCAAACGCTTGGGAAGATTCTCTATAGACTTGGCTTTTTTCAAGCTATCTAGTTTGGGCTTCTCACTAGGACGGTACTCGCAAGTGTTTAAGTCCAATGCCATAATGACGCGCTTGCCTTTCTCGTCTCTTTGGTCGGTCTTTTTATAGAAACCTTGTCCGCTCTTGTTTCCATAGAATTTATTGTCCAATAAGAACTTCATAAATTTAGGACCGTAGTTTTGTTCTTTCAAACGCTTTACATACTCATCCTCTGGACAATTGTTGACGACACCTTGTAGCACCTTGTCTCCTG
>JAHDIA010000203.1 GCA_020631035.1 Chitinophagales bacterium
TAGAGCCACATACCATGTATGGGCGAAAGCGGGGACACACCATCGTTTGAAAAATCAGCGTTCCGTTCCAATCGCCTTCAACTTAACACTTCAAATCTCATAATTTGGTCATATTTTGGTAAAAATGCATCTATAAGTAGTCTGAAGGGGTATTTATATTGATAAAACTTGTATAAAGTTTGACATTTTTTTTCTAAATCTCTCAATACCTTTATTTTTACGAATAAAAAGAAATTATACAATCATCTTAAAATAAATAATATGAGAAAAACCTTACACAAAGCAAGCTTATTACTGGCAATCTTATTTGCCTTTTCGGCGAGTTTAAGTGCACAGGATCCTATATTTGAAGAAACCTTTGACAATATAGAAGACTACACTGAAATAACTGGTGGTATATATCAATTTCCTGAGGGTTGGACACAAATAGACAATGATGGTCTAGCTTTGAATGGAAGCATCTCTGATTTGTTTCCTCCACCCAATACTGCTTGGACTTTGGCTTCTGAAGCAGCAGGCAACTTTGGCTTTACTGGTGGAGCGGCTATCAGTGGTTCTTGGTTTGCCAGTGGTGCTGGTCCTGCTGACGATTATTTGATTACTCCTGTTATAGACATTTTGGACGAAAATGCTACCTTGACTTGGAGTGCTAAGGCTCAAGACCCCGATTGGCCAGATGGCTATGAAGTCTACATTTCGACGAGTAATGAAGAAGAAGACATTCTTGCCTTAGGTCCTGCAGACAGGGTATTCAATGTTGGAGAAGAATCTCCAGAGTTTGTAACCCATACTGTACCTTTGGGCGACTATTTTGGAGAGTCTATTTATGTAGTTTTCCGTAACAACTCTAGCGATAAGTTTTTGTTGATATTGGATTATGTAAGAGTCGCTGGTCCACCTGAGGGTGTTGATGTGAGTGTGAGTAGTGTTGAAATACCTATGAAATATGGTTATACGCCTATTCACCAAGTAGAGCCTATTGGTCCTTTTGGTGTCAACTTTAGTCAAGTAAGTGCAGGTGATGTAACCAATGTTGAGGTAACGGTAAACATTGATAGAGTTGAGGGTGGTTTGGATGCCTTTTACAATGCTGGTGATCCTGCTGCTTTGACTTTTGAAAATGTATATAGCTCAACCATTCTTTATCAAGATATGTTGCCCAACGGCAATACAGATGAAGTGCTTTTTGACGAGACCTATACTCCCGATGAAATTGGTGCCTATGTCTTGTATTACACCATCGACCAAGAAGAGGATGTTACACCTGAAAACAATGTGAGTACCCCTCACTACTTCATCATTAGTGAAACAGATTATGGAAGACACGCTGCTTTCCACTCTTTGTTCTTTGATCCCTCTCTCAATGAAGAATATGGTATTACTCCTGTAACTGCAGACGAAGTAACTCCTGATGGTATGATTGGCGATCCAAGTGGCACAGGCGAATATGGTATGACCATTACGCCCGAAACCTATATTTCATTTACAGAGGCAGCGGTTGTACTCTTGCAGCCTTTTGGTGTAATTGATATGAATGTATATGATATTGGAGATGGCAATATTCCTGGCGAATTGGTTGCTACGACTTCTTTTGACTTTGGCCCAAATCCTCAAGGAGCCGATTTTTATGTATTTACATTTGATGAGGAAGTGGTTTTGGCTCCTGGTGAGTATTTGATTACGGCTACTGATCCTGCTGATGGTACTTTGACTATGTACTTTACTAGCGGTTATTCTCCTGAAGGTTTTGGTTATGGTCAAGAAAATGGTTCTGACTGGTTCTTCTTGAGCAATACTTTTGTCCCTATCATCGAAATTTATGCTTCTGAAGCAGAAGCACCAGCAGTGGCAACAGAGGTAGATGTTACTTCGGAGCCAGACGCAGAAGGAAATGGTGCTACTTTTAATTTTACAGCAATTCCCAATGGTGATGTAGCATCTTTCACTTGGGATTTTGGGGATGACAATACTGGCGAAGGCGAAATGGTTACACACACTTTTGATGCTCCTGGCACCTATACTGTTTGTGTAACGGCTCTCAATATTGATGGTTCTGAAATTGAAGCTTGTACTGATGTAACTGTCGAAGCTGCAAGTAGTATTGATTTTGATTTTGAAATTTCTGGTTTGACAGTTGACTTTACTGCCTCTGCCAATGGTTTTGTTGCAGGTTATACTTGGGACTTTGGCGATGGCAATGATGGTGATGGAGCGATGACCAGTAATACCTATGAAGAAGGTGGCTTGTACGAAGTTTGTGTGACTGCTGACTTGGGAGATGGTGAGACCATTGAAGAATGCCAAGAAGTTGATTTGGGTGTAGCTTCAGAGATTGGATTCGATATTGACGTTAATGACTTGACTGTTGATGTTAGTGCAACAGCCGATGGTTTTGTCAATGGCTATACTTGGGATTTTGGTGGCGCAGGTGATGCCGATGGAGATGAAGCAAGCTTTACTTTTGAGGAAGAAGGCGAATACGACATTTGTTTGACAGCAGAATTGCCTGATGGTGGTACATTGGAGCATTGTGAAACAGTAACCATTGAATGTGCCATTCAGTTGGAATTGGGTGAAGTTGATGCTAGTAGTGCAAGTGCAACTGCTTCTAGTGGTCAAGAACCTTATACTTATAATTTGTATACTGAAGATGGTGACTTGGTTGACTCAAACGAAGAGGGTGTTTTTGAAGGATTGGAGTCTGGCGAAACCTACTATATCGAAGCAGTAGACGAAGGTGGTTGTATTGAGACTTCTGAGTCTTTTGCTCCTGAGGCTTGTGATTTGAGTGGTGTTGAAATCACCATTGATTACTTATATGAAGAAAGTTCTTTCGCTGTTGGTTTCCCAGATGCAGTAGTCGAGGCCAATGAATTGGTCAGTTACAACTGGGACGCTTCATTGGAAGCTGCTGACAGTGACAATATAGTTTACGATCCTGCTCCTGGTATGTACACTGTAGAGGTATTCAACGACAGCGGTTGTTCTCAAGTGATTGAGTTTGAAGTACCCGATTGGATCACAAGTATTGGCGACATCAGCACTTTGGGTGCCCTTAATGTCTACCCTGTTCCTGCAACAGATTTTGTTCAGTTGGACATCCAATTTACCGAAACAGTTGATTTCTCATACGAGATTTACGATCAAGCAGGTAAATTGATTGCTCGTTCCAATGTAGGTCCAACATTAACGGTCAAAGATCAAATTAATGTTAGCCAATTGAGCGAAGGTATGTATTTCTTAAAATTGAATGCCAACAATGAGTCTATCAATCAAAAAATCATTGTAACACACTAAACCTTACAAATATACATTACCTAAAAACAACAAAGCGGTTGCCTCAAAGGAGGCAACCGCTTTATTTTTGCTGTTTTGTTTGTCTATAGTCTATGTCTTATCTTGTTCGCTTTCGACCTTGTTATAACGCTCAGGAGCTTCCATTATCGTTCCACAATTCTTGCAAGTACGATGTTCTTCAGAAGCATAAAAAGCATCAAATACTGCCAAAAAATCCTTCTCAATATTGGTCAATGGAAAAAACGCTTCATATAATTTCTCATTGCAATGATCACAAAACCACATCAATCCATCTTGGGCATCGCTGCCTTTTCTCACTCGTTCAATGACCAAACCGATAGAGCCTTCGGAACGCATAGGTGAATGTGGTATTTTAGCAGGTAGCAAAAACATATCACCTGCATTGATTGGGATGTCCACAGCTTTGCCATCTTCTTGTATACGTACGACAATATTGCCTTCCAATTGGTAAAACAATTCTTCCGTTTCATTGTAATGATAATCCTTTCGAGCATTGGGTCCTGCCACCACCATCACAATGTAATCATCAGCCACAGGATACAAGTTTTTATTGCCTACAGGCGGTTTGAGCTTGTCTCTATTTTCATCTATCCATTTTTGTAGGTTAAATGGTCTTGCAATAGCCATAACAATGTATTTTGAGTTAAGAATATTCGATTGCTAAATTTATTGATTTGGACGGAATGTTTAGGGCTTGCGTTCGACGGGAACTCCCCGCTATCCACTACTACTCCTTTCAGGGCAACCGTAATCCCGATGGTTCACCAGTATCTATTTTAAAACTGCAGTAAACGAAAGTACAATCGGGACTTACAGGGGTATCCGTTACTATCGGGCGTAGGTTCGCTTATCTTTGCCCTCCGTCGCCGTCGCCAAAAACAGTAAAGCCATCAAATGTAGGCAACATTCAATGGCTCTAAGTGCATAGGTTTAGTGTTACCTAAAGCTACACAATTAAGTTCAAAAACTAAAGTTCTTTCGTGATTTTTATTCAAATCGCTGTATCCTTTCCACTAATTTGCCAATTCAGACATAAATTTGACCTTCATCATTCTCAAATCATCCAAATTGTATTCGTCGTCTCCTAACTCTTCTAGGGCAATATCCAAATCATCTGTATCGGCTTCCATAAAGTAATCATAGATTTCTTCTTGCTGATATTCATCCAAATAATCATTGATAAAATAATCAATATTCAATTTGGTACCTGCCGCCACAATTGATTCAATTTCTTTAAACAAATCTTCCAAGCTAATGCCTTGGCTATCGGCTATGGTTTGTAGAGAAACTTTCTTATCAACATTTTGAATGATGGCGACCTTATTTTTTGATTTGTTGGCTACTTGTTTGCTCACAAACTCAGCAGGACGATCAATATTGTTTTCTTCGACATATTGCTCAATCATTTTGATAAAAGAACGTCCATACTTAATGGCTTTGCCTTTACTCACTCCAACAATATTCGCCATTTCGTCCATCGAAACAGGATATTGTGTTGCCATATCATTGAGCGAAACATCTAAAAAGACCACAAAAGGAGGCAAACTTTTTTGCTTGGCTACTTTTTTTCTCAAATCCTTCAACATCGACAACAAAGTGGGATCTAATGCGGCTGTCTTACTTACTTTTGTTATACTGGTTCCATTATCGTTAAACTGATTATTTAAAACGACCTCCACCCTTTGTGGATCATCAATAAAAGCTTTTCCTTTATCAGTAATACTCAACACCCCATAATCTTCAATCTCTTTGGCCAAGTAATTTTGGAGGATACCTTGACGTAAAACCGAACTCCAGAACAACTTATCCTTTTCCTTTCCTACTCCAAAACTTTCTTTTTGGTCGTGTCTAAATGTGACAATGGCTTGCGCTTTCACCCCCATCAAGTAATCTACAATGTACTTTAACTTAAAATTGGCACCCAATTCGTCTACCACTTTTAAGGCTTTTATCATATACTCCTTGCCATCAATTTTTTCTTTAGGATTGGCACAATTGTCGCACATTTCATCACAGTTTTTGGAGTCAAAATCTTCTCCAAAATAGTGTAACACACTTTGTCGACGACAGGTCCCTGCCTCACAATAACCCACCACCTCTATCAGGTGCTGACCACCAATTTCTCTTTCTTTAACAGGCTTGTCTCTCAAAAACTTATCTAACTTACTAATGTCAGCATGACTAAAATAAGAAATACATTTTCCTTCTAAACCATCTCTACCTGCACGCCCTGTCTCTTGGTAGTAATTTTCCAAACTCTTAGGAATATCAAAATGCATAACAAAACGCACATCGGGCTTATCAATGCCCATACCAAAAGCAATGGTTGCCACAATGACATCAATCTCCTCCATCAAGAACTTATCCTGAATTTCCGAACGAGTTGACGAATCCAAACCAGCGTGATAAGGAGCCGATTTTATATCGTTGACTTGTAGGGTTTCAGCAATTTCTTCGGTGGTTTTTCTATTCATACAATAGACAATACCAGATTTACCCTCTCCATTTTGCTTGATAAACTGAACAATGTTTTTGATGGTTTCGTCCCTACTTTTCTTGGGGCGGACCTCATAATACAAATTGTTTCTGTTAAAAGAAGAGATAAAGGTATTGGGTTCTTTAAGCTTTAAGGTCTTAATAATATCTGCCCTAACTTTGGGTGTAGCTGTGGCAGTCAGTGCAATGATGGGAATGTCCTTTTCAATGGCATCCAACATCTCTTTGATTCTTCTGTATTCAGGTCTAAAATCGTGCCCCCATTCAGAAATACAATGAGCTTCATCTACTGCCACAAAAGAAATTTGCAACTCCTTGAAAAAAGCAATTGTTTCGTCCTTGGTCAAAGTTTCAGGGGCAACATACAATAATTTTGTTTTCCCTTCTAACAAATCTTGTTTGACCACTTTGATTTGCTTTCTAGTTAAAGAGGAATTAAGAAAATGAGCAATTTTATCATCGCTCGAAAATCCACGCATCATATCCACCTGATTTTTCATAAGCGCAATCAGTGGCGAAATTACTAGAGCTGTACCTGCGCTCATCACAGCAGGTAGTTGATAACACAGCGATTTACCACCTCCCGTTGGCATTATGACAAAAGTATTTTTTTTAGCCAAAATACTTTTAATAATAGATTCTTGTTCTCCTTTAAAGGATTTGAATCCGAAATATTTATCTAGTGAATCTTGTAATGTTAAGTTGTCTACAACAACGTCCATGTTTTAATGACTTTTATAACAAATGGTTAATTAATAATAAATGCAAACAAGCTACACATGAAAGTGTCAAAACCATCAAATATGGCTTTACCTGCTTGTTTAACAGTGAAAAACACTCACCTTATATGTTAATACGTTATTTTTTTATCTTCCGTTTTATAAAAATTTATTTACCTTGAGTTTAGGTTCTTATTAATTATATATTGTAGGTCTCTAGATATTCTTTTGAGCCTCTTAATATACACATTCTTTGACTAATAAAAAAGTTTTTTGGAACAAATAAATATTAATTCCCATATATATGAACAAGCACGCAAAACTTTTGCGGCTGAATCCCAAAGCATTGCCCAACTAAGTCAATGCTTAGATGACTCATTTGTTCAAGTTGTTAAACAAATATATAACACCAAAGGGCGGATAATTGTTACTGGTATTGGAAAAAGTGCACTAATTGCTCAAAAAATAGTGGCTACTTTTAATTCTACTGGAACTCCCTCTATGTTTTTGCACGCCGCCGACGCAATTCATGGCGATTTAGGTATGGTGCAACAAAACGACTTGGTCATCATTTTGTCTAAAAGTGGAGACACCCCCGAATTTAAGGTGATGGTTCCTTATTTAAAACGCCTAAACATACCAATGATTGCATTGGTATGTAGCTTAAAGTCTTTTTTGGCACATTCTGCCAATTATGTCATTTACTTACCAATAGAGCAAGAAGCCTGCCCACACAATTTAGCACCAAGTTCCAGTACTGCAGTTCAAATGGCAATGGGCGATGCATTGGCTTTTTGTGTATTACAACTGCGAGATTTTTCCACCCAAGATTTCGCACTTTTACATCCTGGCGGAATTTTAGGGAAAAGACTCTATTTGACAGTTGGCGATTTGTATGTACACAATCACAAACCCCAAGTATTGCCCAATGCTTCTATCAAAAATTTAATTATAGAAATTAGCTCTAAAAGATTAGGTGCAACTGCTGTAATCAGTTCTGATAACAAATTGCTAGGCATCATCACTGATGGAGATTTACGAAGAATGTTGAAAGAATATGACGATCTAAATGCCTTATCCGCTCAAGATATTATGAGTCCCTTACCCAAAACTGTTTCACCAGGCACCCTTGCAATAGATGCCTTTGAATTAATGAAAGCCAACAGCATCACTCAAGTCATCATTGAAGAAAACAAACAATACTTGGGAATGGTTCACATTCACGACATCATTCGAGAAGGTTTGATTTAAAAACAAAGCCCCAATATTTTGTTCTAAAATAAAAAACCCGCTACCATCAAAAAGGCAACGGGTTTTTATTTTAAGAAGAGAGTATTTCTTTATAAAGTAGCACTTGATATACTATTGTTCTCAATCAAGCACTTTTCTCATCAAGGTCCCTCAGGACCATCTAATTCACAACATCCATTGGTTTCGTCGATTGTACGAGGTCCTAAGAATTGGAAACATCCAGGGTTATCAGGATCAGTAACAATCAAGTAGTAAGCTCCAACAGTATTAGGCGAATAGTAAGGATAGCCAGTAAATACTGCTACTATCTCATTAGAATCATTGTACCAAGTATATACTTCATTTCCATCAATTGGGAAATCAGTGATACCAAACAATGCACCTTCACGACCCAAACCAGTATTTGGCAAATCTAAATCACATTCATCTGTAGAAGGCTCACAATTACAAGTAATTTCTGAATAGAAAGAAAGTGGTGTAGCAGGATTACCATCATCACAAGGTTGACCGAACAAAGCGTTGTCCAACAATGGACAAATATCGCCAGGACCTGCAACATAGCCTGTTGGTGGAGTAGCCTCACAGCTCTCAATAGTAGAATTAGGATCACCTAAACCATCCAAATCTTGATCTTCATAGTAAACCGTAGCATAAGTACAGAAACCATTGTCACACGATGCTGCTGGATCATAGTTACAAGCTGCTGGATCAGTACAACCATCAGGCAATTGACAAGAACCATCGTCACAAACTGCATCTGGATTGTAGTTACAAGCTGCTGCATCTGTACAACCATCAGGCAATACACAAGAACCATTGTCACATTCTGCTGTATCATCATAGTTACAAGCAGTAGGATCAGTACAACCAGATTGTTGACGGACAACTGCAATAGAGTTTGACAATGCGAAACAACCCATCAAATCAGCTACTTGATCAGAAGGAATGTCTAAAGTACCATTGTACGAAATACCCCAAATCAAGCAAGTACCCGCAGGAGCACCTTCTAAGTTAAATGAACCAGTTGTTGATGGACCAGCCAAAATAGTTGTTCCACTTCCGTCAGTTACAACATAAGCATAATTCTCACCTACATTCCCCATAACTGTTACACTAACAACATCATCATTGCCATCTTGAGCACAAACAGTAGTGGCATCTGATGTAGAAATAGTACCTGCTGTTACACAAGAACCATCATCAGCATCTGCTGCCGCGTCATAGTTACAAGCTGTTGGATCAGTACAACCTGGAGCACAAGGTGCAGCTACACAAGTACCGTCATCCTGATTAGCATCTGGGTTATAGTTACAAGCAGTTGGGTCTGTACAACCAAGAACTGGGATAATCTCATTGACACATACACAATTAGCAACGTCAAAAGAATCCATTGTTCCAGCATCTCCATCATCACAATCTGGTGCTGCATTCACAATTACACAATTGGCAGCATCAAAAGAGTCTACTGTC
>JAHDIA010000204.1:0-213 GCA_020631035.1 Chitinophagales bacterium
AATCAACCCAATTACTCAATCACTCAATCAACCACTCCCACAATTTATAATTCACAACTCACAATTAATTTAACGCTTAATCACACTCACCTTACCGCCTCCCGAATAGGAATGATACTCGCCATCGTACATTGCGTCGGCACTGGCGGGCCCCATAATGTAGTCGCCCAAAGAGACGGCGCGGGCGATGTAGTAATAGTCCTCGCCTTTGTC
>JAHDIA010000204.1:223-9206 GCA_020631035.1 Chitinophagales bacterium
GGGCGGTGGTAAAAAACATCACTCTGTCATCTCGGATGTCGTAATGGTCGGAGCGGGTGGTTTTTGCCCAACTTAAAGAAGGCGGCATGGCGTCTAGGCGTGGATTCTCGATTTCAAATCCTGCGGGGAGAACATCGGTGAGTACCACATTTTCGACGGTTTTGTTGGTTAGGGATTTTAAATTTAAACGGACCACTACCCAGTCGTTTTGTTTGATTTGGGAGGGATCAATTTTGTCGCCATTTTTGTCGAGTAAGGTTTTGCGGACTCTTAGGAAATTGTCTTTTTCTTCGTAGTCATTGGTCATTGAAAGTCCTTCGATGTCCCAGAAGTAGTAGAGCTCGCCCGTACCTTGAACCTGTACCTGAAATTTTTGATTGTTGACTTGGTGGTAGTCGAGTTCGATGGTCTGTCCATCGTAGCGACCGACTTCTTGACCATTGGCTAGAATGTTGGCGGTGGCATTGGTGGCTTTTGCTCTTTGGGCAATTTTACCAAGAGATAGGAAGGCAAAAATACGCTCTTGGGTACTCATCCAACGCCTGCTTTTCATCTCACGGCTGAGTTGCTTGGCGAGTATGCCAATTTGTGGATGATCGGGTTTGGCTTCGAGTAAACAGTTGAGGGACAATGCCAGATCTCGAATGTAGGAATAAAAACTACCGCTAAAGCTACGGCTAGATTTTTCTCCTGCAAACTCATTGGGGAGAATTTCGTTGAATTGAGATTCGTCTCCTGCAATGGCGTAGGAAGCGGCCAGTAAATATTTGCTGTCTAAGCTCAATAAATCTAGATTGGCTTTGTAGTAGTTCATTGTCGGAATTTGAGGCTTGCCCATTTGTGCCAAGACATAGAGGGAATAAAATACTTCTTTGGCAGCAATCTCTTTGCTTAGCCCGTCATTGTAGTAATATTTGTAGGTGTTGCGGTGCTTGAGTTGAGATTCGACATAGGAACTCAATTGTTGTAAAATACCTTCGTTTACTTCAAAGCCCAATTCTTTGGCTTCGTATAAAAAGTGGAGACCATATATAGAACCCCACCAATTGGCACTGCCATAACGAGGCCAATAACTAAATCCTCCGTTGGACAATTGCATAGACGAAATTTTGTCGATGGCGGCTTGTACATTGTAGTTGGCATCTTCAATCATTTGGTCGTCTTCGTTTTGGTAGAGACTGGTGACGAGGTCTTGGTAGTAGAGTTGTGGGAATGCTTTGGAGATGGTTTGTTCCAAGCAACCGTGGGGGTAGCGAACAAGGTAATCCAAGTCTTTGGCAAATTCGAGTAGGGGCGAATTGCTGACGATCAGTTTGCCATCAACAGAGCTGGGAACATATTCAGATGCCCAATCAATGGTTTCGGTATTGCCTGCTGCAATTACACCAGAGCCGCTTTTCTTTTGTAGGGAACTGGCGGGGCGTACAGGGATGTCAATTTCTTCAGTAAAACTTTCGCCCATTGCTTCGACAGTAACGGTGACTTTTCCGTGGTCGATTTCTTTTTGTGCCAAGGCGGCAAAATCTACTTGAACTTCGCTATTGGCTGGAATCTCAATATTGTGGTATTCGTCTCCTTGTAAAGCGAGTGGACCCGCTGTTTTGATCCAAACTTTACCACTGGCATTTTGCTCAGTGGTATTGCTGATGCTAACGGGAATGTTGACCTTGTCATCGGGACTAAGGAAGCGGGGCAAACCAGTGCTGATGACAACAGGGTCTGCTACCTTCATATTGGCATCGGTACTGCCAAAAGCATTGTCTTTGTAAGCAACTGCCATAATGCGCAAGTCACCCGAATATTGAGGAATGTCTATTTCGTATTCGGCATTGCCTGAGCCATCGGTTTCGAGTATGCCACTCCAAAAACGGGTCAGCTTGGTACGCTTGGTCGCTAGGGGATTGACCCGCTTTCCAAGATTCATCCCATCGCCCCCACCAGTGAGTAAACTCTGTCCTGTAAGTTCAGGAAAGAGGAAAGGGTAGAGGTCGTATGAATTGACTTCTAAGGCACGTTTAGCGTAAAAGTAATCGTAGGGATCAGGCGTTTGATAATTCTTGACTTGTAAGATGCCTTCGTCTACAACTGCTAGAGTAAATTCTGTATTGGGTTCCGATTGAACACGAATGGTCTGTTTGCTTTTAGACCTCGATTTGTTGGTCGCTTCGATTTGAATGGGCAAGCTGTTTTGAGGGCTGTGTACCTCGATTGCTTGGAAACCATGCGCCACCATCAAAGGCAAATCATTGTTGGTGTGTGGCTTGATAAGCGTAGCTGTTACATAAGTCGTAGGGACATTGGTACTGTTGAGCGGTAGACTGAGTTCAGCCGCTTTGTTTTCTGTCTCTACATAAAAATGTTTGAGAACTTCGGCTTGTTCGAGGGTCACCAACATTTTGCCATTGAAGGGGGCTTTGAGCAAAACGGTGGCACTTTCGCCCGTATTGTATTTCTTTTTATCGAGTTCGATGTCGATATTTCCCTCTGTATTTACTTCAAAGGCGGTTGATTGGTTGTTGTCGCTCCAACCATAGGCTCTAAAGGTACGAGCGGTATAATGTTTGGCTCCTGGTTTCATCAGACGAACTTCGTATTTGCCGTAGCGTCTTGGGGTAAAATTGTAGGCTGTCAATCCGTTGAGTTGGATGTTGCGGGTTTCCTCTACAACTTCTTTTTCTTGTGAACGGTAACGGTAGTAACCTTCCGAATTTTTTTCTAGGACGGTACGCCATTCAAAACGAACAATTTCTAGAGTGGCTTCTACATTATTTAGGGTGTTGCCAGCTTGGTCTACTGCGACAAATGGAATGTCAAAGGGGCTACGGGTTTTGGTGTAATATTCAAAATCTCCAATTCCGTAAAATACATCTTGGGTATAAACCTTGACATCTTCTGCTTTGTTGACAGGGCGACCCGATTCATCAAATACAGTGGCAAAAACTTGGGCATTGAGTACGCCCATATTTTCGTAGGAAAGGTCCACTTCAAAATCCATATTGGCATTGCCACTGGCGTCGGTTTTGCCTTCTTGACTCATATGTTCTAGGTATTCTCTTTTGTTGGTACTGAATGCAAATAGAGGATAATCTTTGGGCGTAAATGGAACAGGGCGCAAAGAGACATCTACATTGTAATTGCGATTGGCGGCTGGTGGACCAAAGAAATTGACTGCACTAAGAGCGACACTTAAATTATTGTTTTGGAGCAATTGCATTTCTTTTGGACTGGCATCAACTTCTACTTTGATACGGTCGGGCATAAATTCTTCTACACTTACTCTTTGCGAATTGAGCAGTACATCATTGGCGGTCATTACTTCGATATTGTAAAAACCTGTGATGCTTTCGTGAGAAGTTGGAATGGACGCTTCAAATGCTCCATTGCTGTTGAGGACTTTTCGGATGGATTTGTATTCTTTTCCATTGGGCAATCTAACAATCAATTTAACAGGCATATCGCTGGGAACTTGCCAATTCATATCCCGAACAATACAAGAGACATTGATGGTTTCTCCTGGGCGGTAAATATTGCGTTCGCCATAAACAAAAGCTTGGTATTCTTTGCCGTTGGTTCGGGTGCCGCCTATATCGAAGCGAGAAGAATTGACATAGGTAGAACCAAAATCGACAAAATTAAAATCGGAGCCATTTTGAGCAGTCACCATCGAAACTTTAAAGTCTGGTGTGATTTCATCAATGTTGTCAAAGATGGCAACGCCTTCATAATCGGTGGTGGCACTGAACAACTTTTGATTGGTTTGACTGATAAAATCAACTTGGATACCTGGGAGTGTCTCGGCTGTTTTGATGGAATTGGCAAAGACATAAACTCTATTGTTTTCCGCCTTGCAAATAAGCCCAATATCAGAGAGCGAAATAATACGAGAATCGGATAGCCAGTTTTGTTCCTTGTCTCTAAGTTTGATGACATAGAGACCATCAAATTGCGAAATCTTGTCTTCAAAATTGACATTGAGTAATTTGGCAGCTCCTTGGTTTTTGAGCTTACTCGTTGGGATGATTTCTGAGTGGACCAATTTGCCATAAGAACCAGTATCGTAATAAGAGTAAGTGTGGTAATCATCGTCTCCCCAATGATAGCCTCGTCTTTGTCCTTTGCGTAAAAAGGCTTGAATGTTGTTTTCAAATATTTTAAAAATTTGCAGTTCGACTTCTGGGACATTGATGATTTCGGCACTCATATTTCTATTGCCTGCTGCACCAAGGTAACGGGCTTTGGAGTTGGCAAATTTGATGCGAGGTTGCACCTTGCCGAAGGTAAAAGATTTGTTGTGGTTTTCGTCCATCGAGCCACCTAAGATTCCTTTGAGTGCTTTGTCGATGGTAAGGGTATATTCTTTGTTGAGGTCAAACTCGGCACTCTTGATGATGAAGCCATTGTCGGACAATTCAGTGGTAAATTTAATTTTGGGTTCAAAACTAAGATTGCTTTGAATGCTGTTTTGATCTATTTCTTGATTGGTACGAACGTGGATACTTCCTTCCAATCCAGTGTGATTGGGTTGAACAGACTTGACAATCAGTTTGTTCTTTTCGGGTAAGCTCGATTCAATGATAAAATCTTTTGGAGGCGTCCAAGTGCTATTGAGTACTTTCATTCCTTTTTCGACCAGCACTTTTACAGGCGTACCCGAATCAAATTTTTTGACATTTTTGAGTTCACAAATGATATTGTGGGTGACAGATTGGGAGGTGATGTCAAAGTCTACATTTTGTCCATCTACTTCAAACTTGAGATTGGAGACAAGGTCGTCGGGTGATACATCAGAATTAAAATTGAGTATGCTCTTGAGTACTACTTCGCTTGGGTTGACACTAGACATTGTCCACATAAAAGAGGTTTTGTCTAAATTTAAATAAGGTGTGTTGAAGGAGAAACTTGTTTTGTCGAGTGTCAGTTCTTTGTTTTCAGCATAACGTAGCAACAGATCAGTTGGTGTTGCTTTGTAGGTGGTGGAGGGGGGGAGTACTTGGTCGGCTGAGAAAGTTAGCTCATTGGTGCCCGTCCAATTGAAATCCCCTTTGATGGCTGGCTCAAACTTGATAAACTCTTCTTCGGTCCAGCGGTTGAGCTGTGGACTTCCTACGAGATTTTTGTTAAAGGTAAACTCTAGGTTTTGCCTAATCAGAATTTCATTTTCAAAATTTTTGGAAACAATGTTTACTGTTTCTTGGGTACTGGTGGTCGTACTACTTTGTTTACAAGAATGTAGGAACAAACAACAGCATAGAAATGATGTACCAATTAGAAGTAAATGCTGTTTTTTGAATGACTGGGTTTGGCGTCGAAGCATTGGAGTGATTTTGAAAAAGTTAAGGAATGAAAATGGTTCTGGCAAAATATACAAAAAAAATGTCAAAACAATTTATTTTCTAACGAGAAAAATTTGTAAAATTGTTTGGGCAAATCTTAAATTTTCTTAATCTTTTTGTTGTATGGCACTTTTGGGGGTAAATGCAAGGGTGATTGTGAGTTGTAAATTATGAATTGAGTAATTGGTATACCAAATCAACCTAATTCCCAAATGAACCTATGAACAGGAAACGCTTTGCAACTATGGACCATCGATGATCGACTATGGACCAATAAATATTATTGTGCAGCGTGCATCTTTCATGGCTTCGTGTACTCTGGTTAGCCAACGCATGTTTTGGGCTTCGTACAAGGGCGCATCCACCCGCTCATCCGACGCTAAATTTAATTGTGAATTATGAGTTGTAAATTGTGAGTTGGCGGAGTGTTTTTCCTAATTTATAATTCACAATTTTGCCTGGCGTGAAGCGGATAGACAAAAGAACCGATCCCGATAAAATCGGGAATGCCTACGCCTGATTGCAATGGATATTGCCGAAGGATGTAGGGAGGAACTTATATGCCAAGCCAAGAACAGAGATTGTCTGATGGAACGAAATGGTATGCGACCAATTCGGCAATAGAAATGTAAAGCAGGGAGTCACCATCGTCCGAAGCTGAAACCTTCCGTCCAAATCTATTAATTTATTTAAGTGAAATTATGTTGTTTCCAATTCCTGTTTCAAGGCTTCTAGGATCTGTTGACCAATTTCGTTGAAGTACTTAACTTTAGAATTAATCGTATCTAGGTCCTTCTCGAATTTAGCAGCTAGTTCAATTTCTCTGACAACCTCCTTGAGTGGATGAATGTCGAGCAAATCTATAGAAGGTTTGATGCGGTGTGAAAGTGCATAGACTTTGGACCAATTGTGCTCTTGGTGTTCTTTGTTGAGTTGGGTACAAGTTTCTTCAAAACGCTGAATGAATAAATTGAGCATTTTTTGGACAAAGGATTCATTGCCTGCTGCTTCCCTTCGGAGTTTTGCCAAGTCGTAGAGCGGCAAATCTGTAGGAGGTAAGTCAGTGTCGAGATTGGGATTCGGAATGCTGCCTTCGGTCAAGTGGGTGATTTTGCGGAGTAGTTCAGCACTCTTAAATGGCTTGGCAATAAAATCATTCATACCAATATGCTTGCATCTTTCTCGTTCCTTGGTAATGACATTGGCGGTGAGGGCAATGATGGGGGTTTGGTTTTTCATTTCTTTTCGAATGAATTCAGTTGCTTCAAAACCGTCCATTTCGGGCATATGCAAATCCATCAAAATGACATCGTAGGTATTTTGTTTTAACTTGTCGATGGCTTGAATGCCAGTTTCGGCTATGTCTACATGCATTTTGTATTTATGGAGGATGTTGACTGCCAACATTTGATTGAGGTCGTGGTCTTCGACCAAGAGAATTCTTTTGCCGACCAATGTGTCTTTATCAATGGGCAAAAACTCTTTTTTGACCAAGTCGTTGGCGGTTCCCACTTTGAGTGGAAGGATAAAATGAAATTTACTACCCAAATCTTTGACGCTTTCTACCTTGATTTCCCCCTTCATCAATTCAACCAATTTTTGGACAATGGCTAGCCCAAGCCCTGTCCCACCAAAGCGACGGGTAATGCTGTCGTCTTCTTGAGTAAAACTATCAAAAATGCTTTTGACCTTTTCAGCTTCGATGCCAATGCCTGTATCTTTAACTTCAAAGTAGATGTGTTCTGTATCTTCTTGTTTTTCTTTTAATTTTATGTTCAATACGACTGAGCCTTCGTGGGTAAACTTAATGGCGTTGTTGAGGAGATTGATGAGGATTTGACCAAGCCTAACAGGATCACCCAAAAGAACAGGAGAGATATTAGGCTCCATATTGAGTTGCAATTTGATTTCTTTTTTCTCTGCTTTGAGCTTGAGAGATTGGGTGAGATTGTAGATGACTTCTCTTAAATTAAAGCCTATTTCATCAATGGTAAATTTACCAGAGTCAATTTTGGATACATCCAAAATGTCATTGATGATGTAAATCAAATTGTTGGACGAAGCTTGAATGGCTCTGACAAAGCTTTTTTGTTTGAGGTCGATCTTGGACTGTTCAAGCAATTCGGCCATTCCACTGATGGCATTGAGTGGCGTCCGAAATTCGTGACTCATATTGGCAAGAAAGTTGGCTTTGGCTTTGGAAGATGCCTCTGCTTTTTCTCTGGCTTCGATGAGAGCTAATTTTGCTTTGTTTGATTCGGTGATGTCTCGTATAAAAGCACTAAAAATAGTTTTGTTGTCTAGTTTGATGGGAATGACTGTTAATTCGATGTCAAATTCCTCACCATTTCTTCGGATGGCAGTAATTTCGATTCGGCTATTGAGTACAGGACCTTCACCTGTTGAGTGATAGTGATCCATACCAGCTTTGTGGGCGGATCTATGTTTGGGAGGGATGATGAATTGCCCCATTTCTTGATAAATGACTTCATTTTTTTTCCACCCAAATATTTGTTCTGCTTGACTGTTCCAATCAGTGATGTACCCCTTTTCATCAATAATAACAACAGCGTCAAGCGCACTATTGATGATCTTTTGAATTTTGTATTCGTTTTCAGTTGCACTTTGGTGAGCGATACAGCCTTCTAGAGAAACTGCGAATTTTTTGATAATGCTCGACAGGCGTTCTAGATGTTCCTGATTAAAATTGGTGGGATTGCTTGAATAAATTTTGAGGAATCCAATATTGCTTAATTGAAAGATGCCATAAATACCTTTGTTCACTTTTTTTTCAGTGATGACGTCTTTAAAAAGGGTATGTTCTTCATTGATGAATAAGCCCTCTTTAGCATCTGGTAAGATGTGAAAAATGGGATGGTTGAGAGAAATTTCTGTATGATTGGTTTTGAATTTGGGAAATCCATATACCAAAGAAGCCCTTCCCAGGGTTGAACTTTGGGAGAGCCATTTATTTTTAATCCATATAGAAACAGTATCTAGATGCTGTTTCTTGTGTAGGTTTTTGGCAAATTGTTCGCAGCTTTCAACCAAATCTAGTGATTGCCCAATAGACAAAGACAATTCATACAATAGGTATATGTGTTGAAAAGCATCTTGTGAAAAATTATTATCTTGATTACTCATATAAAATACCAGAAACAATGGTTTTGTTGAAAAACTCTAGAGCTCCTTGTCCATGAGAAGAAATCTCGCCCAATGTCAACGCACCAATTAATTTGGGGGTTTCCATATTTTGGGCTAAAGTAGACTCTATCGCTTCCAATTCTTTGGAAAAATCTTCCCCCAAAAATAACACTCTTGAGATACAATCAAAAAGAAGAGCGTATTTTGCAGAAGAACTTTCTTTAATAGAACTATCCTGTGCCACTTTACGTGCTGCAGCAATTAAAGATTCACTTTTACCTTTTAGTAATTCTAAAATACTATTTTCAGGTACTTCTCCTACGCAAATTAGTTCCCCTTTCTCATTTACAGAGATGGGGTCACGCACAATGATTTCGCTTTGGTTTTTACTCATTCCAAAGGGAAATCCCTTGGCAATGTCGAAAAAATTATCCGCTTTTATCTCAAGACCTGATTCTTTCATAATAAGATCTTGGTAAACGTCGAAGGCATTTTGCCAGTTTAAT
>JAHDIA010000205.1 GCA_020631035.1 Chitinophagales bacterium
ATTGTACCCCAATAAACTCATCACTGGCATACATAAATGGACGAATGTACAAAGAGGAACCATCTTGGGTTGGCACCCACTCTCTATCTAGGTCCAACAATTCTTTTAATTTTTGAAGAAAAACCTCCTCTGGTATTTCTGGCATTGACATTCGGACAGCTGACTTATTGAATCTGCGAATATTTAATTCTGGTCTAAACATCAACACATCTCCATTGCTTGCTTTTTCAGCTTTCATGCCTTCAAAAATGGCTTGGCCATAATGCAACACCAAAGTGGCAGGACTCATTTGGATACGATCAAATGCCTGAATGACACCGTCATCCCAAGCACCATCTTGATAAGTCATAATGAGCATATGATCAGAAAATACCCTTCCAAATGGGATATTGTCAAAATCGACCTCTGAAAGACGAGTTTGTGTATTTTTTATAATTTTAGTGTTTGATGATAAAACCATATATAAGAATGTTTTAATTGTTGATAAGATACCAAAAAATATTTGGTATGATCCATTTAGTAATGATAAAATGATAACTTATTATATTATCATTGCCAACTAAATTGTATAGGAATAAAAGATATTGGATACTTTGATAAAATACACACCAATAAAAAGAAAAATTATTTAATTATATGATAATTGTTGAATATTTATATGTATTTAAAAAAGCGTTCAATGGCCATTTTCCCCCTAATTTTATGCAAAGATATTAGAAAATGTTGTCATGACACTAATTAAAACACTACTTTTGATATATCAATTCAATAAAAATCAATTTTTTACAAAAAATGTCGTCTGAACAAACTGCTTTGCCTTGGCTCTTTGCCCCAAAACAACTTTTCTTTTGGCAAGAAAAGCAACTAAATTTTGAAAATATTGACTTTCAAGATAAGCCCTTGTGGGTTTTTACTCCCAAAATGGAGCCCCAAGATCAAGAGTTATTAGAAAATATCTTAAAAGCAGTGTCTTATACCAAAGCGCAATATTGTGTAATAGAATTAACCCAAGAGGAACAAGTAAATTTTGCTGAGTGTTGTAAAAATGCCACATTTCAATATGCTTTGGTCTTTGGTTTGTTACCCGCTCAATTGCTTCTTAACATAAATCCCAATTTACATCAGATTTTTAGCTTGAACAACATTCAATTTTTGTGGTCATTGGACTTAACAAGCATTAACGATTCTCAAAATCGTTCCCATAAAAAAATGCTTTGGCAACAATTACAGCAATTATTTTTATCAAAGGGATGACAAAAACTCCATAGTATCCACTCCGTCGGCATAGTCCGAAAGTGCAGGTGACTGTGCTTGCCCTAATGGAGTCAAGCCTTTGGCATTGCCAAGCACACATTGAATTTCGTTCTCTCTTTCTTTAATGATTGCTTGCCACTCATTGTCATCTTTGTAATATTCATAATAGACAACACTGATGGGGGAGACTATCGCATTGTTTTCTTTGAGCATTACAAAATCACTGGCAAGATGCTCTTCTCTATTGAGTAGCATTACTGAGCGTTTGTAATCGTAATTGTTTTTGTATTTGTTGTGATTTATTAAGTATTGGTAGTTCTCCCAATTGTCTAATAATTGGGTAAAGTCATAATCTTGAGGAACATACAATTTAGAGACATTGCGACATCCCAAACCAAAATAGCTAAACACATCAATTGCTAGTTGTTGTAAATCCTCAGCACTCTCTTGACCATCTAAAATGGCTACAGAATTTCGATTTTTTCTGATAATGTGTGGGTATTTTTTGAAATAATACTCAAAATAGCGGCTACTGTTGTTGCTTCCAGTGGCAATGATGGCGTCAAAACCCTTGAGTAAATCCACTACTTCATAGTGTTGGGTAAAATTGGGATCAATTTGCTCTAATTGTTTGAATAGGTACTTGATTAAAATGTCATCTTTACTAGAAAGTTTGATTTGTGCCTTATGTCCAGCCAAAAATACACACAAAAAATCGTGAAACCCTACCAATGGAATATTGCCAGCCATTACCAAGCCAACTGTTTTTTTAGGCCTTTCTATCTCAATTTGCTCGTATTTTTTCAACCAATTCCGTAATTTTGTCGGACTTAGGTAATTTTGACAAATGGCAGAAAGAGCTTTTTGCTGATTTTCAATACTAAACCAAGGGTTGTGTATAGACACTTTATTTAATAAGCCTTTTATTTCAGGATTGTTCAAATCAATTGTTTTTGCTAGCTTGCCAAGCATATTTAGCTTGTTTTCTAAGGTCATGTGAAACTTTTTAGTACTGTAAGTAGTTATAAAAATGACTTTTCGGCGCAAAATTACACAATGATAAAGGGATGGCGTAGTTAAGCTCACTATCTTTATAAAAAACATAAATTGAAAAGCATAAAAGTACAAATATGGCAATAATTATAACAGATGAATGTATCAATTGTGGGGCTTGCGAACCAGAGTGCCCCAATAATGCAATATATGAAGGTGGGGTAGAATGGGCCATTTCTGATGGAACCAGTGTCACTGGAAGCTATAAAATGAAAAATGGAGCGGAATTGGAAGTGGATGCTCAAAATGAACCAGTTAGTGATGAGTTTTACTACATTGTTCCTGATAAATGTACGGAATGTATTGGTTTTCACGAAGAACCGCAATGCGCAGCTGTCTGCCCTGTTGATTGCTGTGTGCCAGATCCAGAAAATGAAGAAATATTGCTAGATAGAAAAGAGCGTTTGCACTTATAATAAAAAAAAATATATTGTAGTAAACCTCGTCAAAAGTGGCGAGGTTTTTTGTTTTGGTTTAAATTGCGGCAAGTTTACATTTGAAACTTTATTTGTATTCTTGTCGTAATAGATAAGACATCACCTCTAAATGATATGCCAAAATGGAAAAATTACTACTTTCTTCCTTAGGTGTGGTGTGCTTACTTATTTTTACGCTCCCCCTATTTGGTCAATTGGAACTTGGCTTTGAAACCGAGTTTACTGACGAAGATAAGTATTGCGCAACCCTATTGCTCAAATCCGCTGAAGGAAATGAACAGGCAATAGGCACCTCTTCTTTTTTTGTAGAGTACAATAAAGAAGCTTTAAAATTTGACTCATATACGTCAAAATCTTTTGATCAGAATAACAAATGTGTCAATGATCAGGTAGCTCCTTATACCAATCACAATTTTGATGCAAGTTATCCTGGAATCATCAATACAACCATTTTCTTGAAAAATCCGAAGATGGCTTGTCCTACTGTAGATGACGATGGCTTAGAAATCGCCACTGTTTGCTTTACCATCACAGATAATAAGCAATCAAGTGAGTTGAAATACAATCCAGAATTTACCAACTTGGACAAAGCTACTTTAAAAGTTGAACTTTTTAAGGATATGCAATTTCGAGAAAGTGATGATCCATTAAATGGAGCAATTACAAAATAAGTGAAAACTTAATGCGTGCAAAATGCCAAGCTTATTTATGAGCTTGGCATTTTTTATGTGATTTTATTGTTAGAATTATTTGAAATCTAAGTTTTTTTTGAAATTTTTTAAAAGATAATATTGCCCTTAAATGATTGATTATTAAATAAATAATTAATTATTAGATCAATTAATTTAATTCAGCCCTAAACATTGATTGAAACCTTGTCTAAATACAGTTCGTAAAAGAGAGTAACATTATTTTAGAAAAACGACAAAACTACTAATTATGAAGGGCTGGAGTATAATTTCGGTTTTATCATTGGTGATGTGTATCACCACCAATGCACAGGAGGCGGACCTCCGCTTCGCAACCCAACTAGATTGTGCCAAAGCACAATATTGTGCTACAATAGAGATGCGTTCATCTAATGACTTTGGTTTCGGTTTAGGAACATCATCCATCTTCTTCACTTATAATGCTAGAGCAGTAAAATTTAAGTCATATAAATCTTTAAATTTTGACGAGCAGAATAAGTGTATTTTAGATCAATTCTCTCCTTACAGCAATCACCAATATGATGGTGTGAGTCCAGGTAAATTTAATACAACAATTACGTTGGATATAGTCGAAGCGGCTTGTCCCAATGTTGGACCTGAATACATCCCTGTTGCTGAGGTATGCTTTGATATTTTAGATCCTGCTAAAAAAGTAAATTTAAAATTCTCTGAAAAGCATACACACCTAGATTTAGCAGAGGAGCAAATTCAAATGGTGGAGAAATTAAATTTTAAAAATAAAAACCAAAGACTTACTTGTAATGATCTTAGACCAGAAGAATTGTTTACCAATAGTTTGGTTATGAGTCTAAGCCACAATCCCGTCGAAAAATTTGTCAATCTCAATATTTTATCCAAAGAGGATGATGTATTTACACTTGGCTTGTATGACTTGACTGGTAAGTTGGTTCTAGAGAAAAAAGTAGAAGTCTTTAAAGAAATTCACTCGGTAGTTCGCTTGGATATGGAAGAATTGCTCCCAGGAGTTTATCTTCTTAAGAATTTAAACAATCCATATACCAATGAACTAAAGATAGTGAAACAATAAAATAGTTGTTATTCATAATTAAGCTTATAGTTAGTATGGCCGCAATGAGGATTGCGGCTTTTTTTATTTTAGTAAAGTCATTTTTTTTTATTAAATTTAAAAACAGAACCGACAAGGCACCCAAACAAAATATCCTACGCCCGATGGTAATGGATACCCCACAGTAGGGGCAGTGCTTTATGCCTGCCCTAAACGAGGAGTAGTAATGGACAGCGGGGACACACGATGCAAACGAAGTTCCCAAACGTTCCGTCCCAATCCTACAAAAGTAAATTTAAATTTTAATAAAACATCGGATAAGCACTAGGATCAGCCTCATGCATAATGGCATAAACTGCTTCAAACACATCTTCCTTATTGGGCTTGCTAAAGTAATCTCCATCCGAACCATAAGCCGTTCGGTGTTCTTGCGCACTTAGGGTTTGAGGAGCAGCATCCAACCAGCGATAAGCGTTTTGTTCTTCAATGACCTTTTGCATCATATAAGCCGTTGCTCCACCAGGAACGTCCTCGTCTATAAACAAAACACGATTGGTCTTTTTGATGGATTCTACAATGCGGTGTTCAATATCAAAAGGTAGTAAAGATTGTACATCTATCAACTCGCAACTGATGCCCACTTCCTTTAGTTGTGGAATGGCAGACTCTATTATTCGGATACAAGAACCATAGCTTACCAAAGTAATGTCATTGCCTTCTTGCAATACTTCGGGGATACCAAAGGGGGTAGTCATTGTATCTATATTGTCAGGCAGTTGCTCCTTTAGACGATAAGCGTTCAAACACTCAATGATGATGGCGGGTTCATCTGTTTGTAGCAAGGCATTGTAAAATCCTGCGGCCCTTGTCATATCTCTAGGAACCAAAAAACGTACTCCACGACACGAATTGAGTATAAAGGCAATTGGTGAGCCTGCGTGCCAGATGCCTTCCAAGCGGTGCCCTCTGGTACGAACAATCAAAGGAGCCTTTTGCTTGCCAACTGTACGGTATTGTAAAGTTGCCAAGTCATCGGTAATGGGCTGAATGCCATATACGAAATAATCCAAGTATTGAATCTCAGCTATGGGACGAAGCCCACGCAATGCCAGCCCAATGCCTTGTCCAATGATGGTTGCCTCACGAATACCCGTATCAAAAATACGTTCAATGCCGTGTTTTTCTTGCAAACCAGCGAATCCTTGATTCACATCCCCAATGTGTCCAACATCTTCTCCAAATGCCAATAAGCGTGGATCTCTTGTAAAAGCTGCGTCAAAACATTTGTTCAACAATTGAAATCCTGTCACATAGGGAGAATCCGCACCATACTTTGGTGGAATGTGTTCGACATTAAAAATATTTTCGTCGGTTTCGCTGTACAAATGTGTACTATAAAAATCTTGGTAAGTTTGTGCTTTTTCGTTTTTCCATTCCAGCAACTTTTGTCTACTGACTAGATTAGGGTGTTTGCGCAATTGAAACAACATTTTCTTGGCATTTGCCAAAACATCTTTGTAAAAAGGATTGATTTCAACAGACAATTCTTTTTTAACAGCCTCTATCATTTGTGGCTGACCAGTTTCTGTTTCAATTTCTTGATAAATGGCAAACAATTCGTTTTGTTCTACTTTGATGCTGTTTCGATAAGCATTCCAAGCATTGGTTTTGGCCATTTTAACTTCTGCTTCTGCCTCTTTTTCTATTTGATCTAGAGCATCTGAGCTGGCAATGCCCTTTTCTAACATCCAGGTACGCATTTTAACCAAGCAATCAAACTCTTTTTCCCAAGCCAAACGCTCTTTGTTTTTATACCTTTGGTGCGAACCAGAAGTAGAGTGCCCCTGTGGCTGGGTTACATCCTTGATGTGGAAAATAGCAGGGGTATGATTTTTACGGACTTTGGGAATGCCTTCACTATAAATTTTTATCATTCCTTCATAATCCCAAGCCTTGGCTTTGTACATCAAATAGCCACTGCCATTCTTATCAATCTCAAAACCACGCAAAGCCTCAGAAATGTCGCCCTTGGTCGTCTGGTATTTGGTTGGAACCGATATACCATAACCATCGTCCCAAATATTGATGGTCAATGGGATTTCAAGCACGCCTGCCGCATTCACCGCTTCAAAAAACAGCCCTTCTGAAGTACTGGCATCTCCAATGGTGGAAAAAGTGATTTCATTGCCATCCTTAGAAAACTGGGTCATTTTACTCAAAGCAGGAATTTCCCTAAATTTCTTAGAAGCCAATGCCAAACCAATGGCGCGTGCCATTTGAGAGGCGGTAGAAGAAATATCTGCAGTGGTGTTTTTTTGTTCGGTGAGGGCTTTCCAGCGACCATATTCATCAACACTATCTGTTGCAAAGTGGGCATTCATTTGGCGACCTCCGCTATGTGGGTCGTGTTCCATAGACGGATGGGCATACAATTGGGCAAATAGTTGCTCAACAGTCACCAAGCCAGCCGCCAACATAAAAGTCTGATCACGATAATAACCTGAACGAAAGTCCCCATCTTGAAAAAATTTGGAAACTACAATTTGCGGAATTTCTTTGCCTGCTCCAAAAATACCAAATTTTGCCTTGCCTGTCAAAACTTCTTTGCGTCCCACCAAACTCACATGGCGACTTATCCAGCCCAGCTTGTAATCTGCTAAAATGTCTTGGGGACTCAATTTTAGCTTGGTATATTTTTGTTGCTGTTTTCTCTTTTTTGTGGTAGTGCCCATGTACGTAATTGATTTAACAAAATCCACACCAAAACAATAAATAAAAAATTTAGCTTGGTCTTTGTTGTTTTGAGATCTAAGTAGTTGATATACAGGTGATTCTAGGGTTCATTGTGTCAAAAATACACATTGATTCTAACAAGAAAAACGCTGAATTTCGCCACAAAGGTAGTGAAAAAGATACAAAAAAAAATTGTCATTGTTAAACGTTTGGGAACATTCTTTGTCGTATGCTATATAAACTTGCTATGAGACGCATGGCTATTTTAAAATAGTTTAACATTACAACATACAAACATATAATTGCGTATGCCATTATATATTTGTATCTTTGTAGGAACTATGCTAATATTGCACAAACTAGAATTTAATAACTAACAAATCATAAAAAATCAAAATGAAGAAATTATTATTAATGATTGCGCTTATGTTTGGTTCTTTTGCTTTTGTTCAAGCTCAAGAAGCTGAGAGCAAAACTCTAAGCCCAGACACCAATTTATATGAGAATGAAGATGGTGAAATGGTTGAAACTACTAAGCCAATCTTTAATTTCGAGAAAGAAACACACGATTTTGGTGAGTTGGAAGAAGGACCAAGATATGATCACGAATTCAAGTTTACAAATGTAGGTAAAGAGCCATTGATCATCACAGGTGTTAAAGCTTCTTGTGGTTGTACTACCCCAGAATGGCCAAAAGAGCCTGTTATGCCAGGTGAAGAAGCTTCTATCAAAGTTATCTACAATACAAAAGGTCGTTTGAACAAATTCAACAAAGCGATTACGATTACTTCTAATTCAATCACTCCTACCAAGAGATTGTACATCAAAGGTAATGTATTCAAAGGCAAAAACGATCAGCCTGTTAAAGAGGCACAACCTATGATTAAAAAAGTAGACGGTCAATAAAATTTGACTAAAAATATACACTAAAACTCCATTGAAACCATAGTTTCAATGGAGTTTTTTTATTTTTGTGCTATGCCAAATTTATCCACCAAGGGGCTTCAAATGCCCGCTTCGCCCATCCGAAAGCTCGTGCCTTTTGCCGATGCAGCCAAAAAGCAAGGAAAGCACATTTTTCACCTCAATATTGGTCAGCCAGATATTGAGACTCCCAAAGAGATGATAGATGCCATCAGAGGCTTCGACAAGCCCGTTTTGGCCTATATTCATTCTCAAGGGAGTGAATCCTACCGCACCAAATTGGTACAATATTATGCCTCTGTAGGCGTCAATATCAGTGCCGACGACATTATGGTGACCACAGGAGGCTCAGAAGCCCTGATGTTTGGGATGTATTCCTGCCTCGACCCAGGCGATGAGGTCATTATGCCCGAACCTTTTTATGCCAATTACAATGGCTTTTCTCGTTCAGGTGGCATCAAAGTAAATCCGATTACAGCGAGCATCGAAAACAACTTTGCCCTGCCACCAATGGAAGCCTTTGAGCAAAAAATTGGTCCTCAAACCAAGGCAATTCTTATTTGCAATCCAAGCAATCCTACAGGTTATCTCTATTCCAAGGAAGAATTGATGCAATTGCGAGAAATTGTCCTCAAACACGATCTCTTTTTGTTTGTAGACGAGGTTTACCGTGAATTTGTCTACGATGGCAAAGAGCATACATCTGTCCTAAGCCTCGAAGGTTTGGAGCAACACGCTGTAATGGTCGATTCGACTTCCAAGCGTTACAGTGCGTGTGGGGCAAGACTGGGCGCATTGGTCAGCCGCAACAAAGAACTCATTGCCACTGCCATCAAATTTGGTCAAGCTCGTTTGAGTCCGCCCACCATCAGCGAAATTGCTGCGGAAGCTGCTTTGTCGGTTCCCCAATCCTATTTCGATAAAGTGGTCACAGAATACATTTCCCGACGCAATCTTTTGGTCGAAGAACTCAACAAAATCGAAGGTGTTCGTTGTCCTCAAGTGGGTGGCGCATTCTACGCCCT
>JAHDIA010000206.1 GCA_020631035.1 Chitinophagales bacterium
AGTTTCTAATTCAGATAAAGCAGTATTAAAAGATGTTGGTTTGCCACTGGTGCAAAAAGGGGAAGCCACATTTTTTAGACCTTTTGAGAAATTAGAATTATGTACAACAAAGCAAGGAGAATATTACCTATTGGGTGATTTGTTTTATCTTTTGTCTAATACAAGAATGCTTGCCATTGAAAAACAGGCTAATGTATTGTATTTATTGACTAAGCATAAAGATGGTAATGTGACTATAAACTATCTTAATAAAAATCTAGAGACATTTTTATTTTGTATGATGAAATATCTCTCTTTTGTAAAAGAATATCCTAATGTAGAAAAAATACTTGCTGAGAATATAGATAAGAGTTTGTTTAGAGAAGTCTTTGATGATATGAAAAGATATTTTCAAGACATTGATGAGAAAGTATTCCAACCTACTAATCTTAATATACCACATCATATAACATGGTGGGAAGAAAAGATTTGGGCGATACAGATGGAGTTTGACGATTTTTTGGTTGATAGAACTTATTTAGAAACAAGTGAGGAGGAAACTAAAAAATGGGAAGAGGGGGATGTGCCATTTTAAAAATAGTATGACTACACCCCAACTTCAAAAATACCTCGGAATGGCAGTAGACTTGGTTTATTACCATCACAACAGACTACATCAAGAACAGACTTTCCCAGATTATTATTGGGAACATCTTGTTCAAATGAGTAGCCTATATTACTTAACAGAAATGATGTATTGCTTGGAATATGCTTTGACACAGAATGATTATTGTCTTTCTTTAGTTATTTCTCCAATGAAAAAACGATATATCGAAGCAGACATTCGTTTGTTTTTTGAGAAGCTTTATGCTTATTTGAGAGAAAATTTGCGACATAATTGAAAAACAAATTGAATGTCAATATATACATAACAACAATAGGACTGTCTATAAATGGCATATCAAATCTTGTAACGAAACTATTTCCAGACAATGAGTTGTCTTTTGCAGAACAGAACACTGTTTGTCTATCAGATGGTGAGGTGTTTTCTTGTTCAGTTGAACCATTGAGACGAGGAGTAAATGATGTGTTGTATTTAAGTGGAGAGTATAATGGAAGTATTGGGGAGGCAAGACAATTGATTAATTCATTTAAAAGGCTTTTCGATACTGATGATGTAAGCTACGAAATTGAATTAGAATTAGAAGAAAAAGATAATTACAGTTCACAAACTATTAAGCATCCCGATTTTGATGTACATTTGAAAAAGAAGATGGAGAAAGTTTAGGGACAACTAATAGATAGCATGAATACCTCCTAGCAATTATTAAGTCTAATAATTGCTAGGAGTTTTGTTTTGAAATAAATGATATAAGAAAATATATATTACATAAGTGAAATACAAAATAAAAATTCAAACAAAGCAAAAATACTTGGATATGCATCGCTATACAAAGCCTATTCAAGTAGAAGTACTAGAGGGAGATACAAGCGAAAAAAATGGAATTTATTTCTTTGGTGTTATACGAGTCATTGACTATTTGCCATTTTTGCAAAATGCCATAAATAGGTCTTCCGCAGGATACAACAATACAAGCAGTGCTCACTTTGGTCCTTATGAAGCAATAGGTATAGATGAAGATGATTACTCTATTCCAGAAAATCAAGTATTACTTTCTACTTATACTGGACATACTTTTCTTTCTTTATTAGATTTTTACAATCTTTGCCTTCAGCTTGTCGAAAAATCTCTAGAGGCAGTAGAGTTGTATGATTTAAAAGGAAAAGGAGTTGTAGACGATAAATGGGTTAAAGAAATGCAGGAAATGACTCCTAAAATAAAGGAGGTTATCAGAAGTTTGTGATTAATTGATTTTTAGAACGGAACGCCAAAGGCTTCGTTTGCAAAGTGTGTCCCTGCTATTCGCTGCAAGTTGTAGATGCGATAAATCGCATCTCTACAAGCTTTCCGCTGCTATCAGGCGTAGTGTCGCCACTCTTTGTTCTTCGTCTCAAGTAGAGCAATTTAAATTTAAAAACAATGTTCAATATAGAAACAGATGAAATTTTTAAAAATTTTCCTAATAGAACAAATAAACTTAATAGACTCCAAAATATACCTTTGAAAGATGTTTGGTATCAACAATATTTGATTGAGTACAAATCGTTTGATTTGACGCCAGACTTTCGCCTGTATGGCTATGAAGAGAGTATCAAATGGAACAATTACCTCAAAAAATATTTCCCCGATTGTAGCAAGCGTTTTTGGCAAATCGCTGATACAGGGCAGGGCGATCAATGGTTTTTAGCATTGGAAGATGAAAAAGTGTATTTTTATGACCACGATTATGGGATGGAATATGATGAGGCGGGATTTAAAAAGATGAACATCAACTTTCGGCAGTTTGTACACTTTGGATGTTTGTTGAGGGAGTTAGAATATTATATCTTTGACAAAGAGATCGTGAAAGAAACATTGAGAGAGCCATTTGTAAAAGCAGTCAATAAGATTGAAGACGGTTTATTTGGCAATTATCCCTATTCGGCTTATTTTAAGTGAAAGAACGAATAAAATTTAGACAATTGCTACAAGAATTAGAAAAAGAACTAGCTCAATATATTGAAGTTGAAAAAGTGAGCAATGAGAACTTCCAAAATGTACTGGGTGTCTATGTCAAAGCGTATGCTGCTATACGAGCTACCAAACTGGATCGTCAAACTAGAATGCAATGTTATAATATTTGTATCGAAATAAAAGAATATTTTATTGAGAATGATGTGCAGCGCAAGAGCTATTATGAGATAGATTTGATGAATTTGTTGTTGTATGGAACAAAGGAACTAAATTTAAACCAAGAAGAAACAAAAAATAAAATACGGCAGTTGTATTTGGATGATTTAGAAGAAAACCAAGCTACTTTGTATAGCATAGATGTCCAAGATTTTACCATCGAAGAATTGCGAATAGTGAATCATCTTATTCGGAAATTTAACATTGTCATTCAGCATTTTAGATTGGAAGAATTTAACAATGAACACAATCAAAAATTGATGGATTTGTTGAAGGATAAACCAGCATTTTTTTATCCATTAAAAAATATTTAGCCGAAACGACGAAGCACCCAAACGAAATAAGCTACGCCCGATTGCAGTGGATACCCCTGTAGTCCCGATTGTTCTTTTGATTGCCTAAATAATGAAATAGATAGTCCTTGACTATCGGGATTGTGCTTGCCCTGAAAGGAGTAGAAACGGAAAGCGGGGAGACCCTTTCGTTTGAAGTCAGAACGTTCCGTCCTAATCATTAAAATTAAATCAGCTATTTGTCTGGTATGAAACTAGAGTTGGAAATATACAAGAAAATCATTTTTGAAGAATTTGAAGAAGCTAAAAAGATGATTTTGTCACAAGAAGTAAGTTTGAACCTGCCTTGTTGGGGAGATAAAAACATACTCGGTGCGGCTATAGAAGCAGACAGTCCTAATATGGTGCAATTTGTGATAGAACAAGGAGGCAATCCCAATTTTATGACGGATAAATTGGCACATCCTTTACATTTGGCTATGGAAATGGCATTGGAAGCATTTGATTATGGACCGCCTAGAGAAAAGGTGTCCGTTGAGGTTTTGCAAAAACTCATTGAGGGTGGGGCAGATGTCCATTTGGTGTGTCTAGTAAACAAACAAACGCCATATAATACCTCCCAAAAATATTGTATAGAAATTCGCAAATTTTTTGAACAACACAAATGAATAAACTAGAAAAAATACAACAAATCGCTCAACAGAAATTAAATGTTCTTTACCAGCAAAATACCCAATATTGTATCAAGACCAATCATCCCAATTGTGGGTTTGATTTGACACGATCTTATGGGATAAAAGAGGCGCATAAAATTGTAGATTCAATTAGAAAAGATGGCCATTTTACGGAACTTTATCCTGTAGAATATGTTGATTTCAAAGTGACAGCGGAACAAGCCAGCATTATTGCAAGAGCAAAGTATGAGAAGGTGCTTGCTCAAAATCCTGACAATTATGGACCTTTGCAAAAGCGTCGAGAAACGCCTGTGTTCTACATTTTTGTCTGTAGTGATTTTGAGTTGCAGGAACAAGGAATGGTGCCAGGCTGGCACAGCATAGCCATCGACAAATTAAGTGGCAAAGTATTGAGCAAAACAGAATTGATGGACTACTATTTTTTACAAGATAGCCACGAAATTAAATTGAAGAAACAATGAAAAATACATATTCCATACTCGTACAAAGCAAGCGTCGAAAAATAGAAAACATCCAAAAAGAGTATCCCGATGCCCACATCATTGATGTAACTTCTAAAGGGGAATTGCCCTATTTAAAATTTAGTCCTTTTTATCCCATCGGAAACATTCCTGTACCTTTTTCGGAAGGAGTGACCTCCGAATCAGTTGAGGGAGTTTGGCAAGGGCTAAAGGTGTTTGAATCATTTGATGTGGATGAAAGTAAATTTAAGGTTCGTTCGATGAAAGGATTGAAAAGGACCGTCCGAAAATATGGTGTTCCTAAGGGACATCGCAAAGGTGTAAAAGGAATCGAGTTGTTGAATTACATCACTGCTCGAAAACTGATTTATTTGCCAACGTATCATTGGGTATTGAAAAATAAATTGCAGGCAGAACTTAAAAGTCTTGCTGCCATTGCAGAAAAACAAACACTTGTACTCCTAGATTATGAAACCAATGAGGACATCGAAAACCCTCGTAAGCCTCTGTCTCATGCTGCCTTAATTAAACAAGCATTGTTAAATAGAATATGAATAGAATGGGGAACTATCATATTACTTCCGTTTCTTTTTATACGGAAAACTCTTGACCGCTTGCTCATTCAAACCATCAATGACTTCGTCGGCTGGTCGCTTGTAATTGGCGGCTTTTTCTTGAGAAATAGACCATAGAATCTCTCCTGTTTCTCCATCCAATAATTCATAACGACCATAAATATCGTTCGATTTTTTAAGGTCTTGTCCTGCTAGGAATACGGGCAGGTTTTTTGCCAACAAGCCAATTACTTTTGAGGCTACATCAATGCCATATGAGGCAAGGTCAGAGAAATAGCGTTTTTTCTCAATACGGGTTTTGACCACAGCATCTACACCCAACAATTCTGCCATTTCTTCAGGGCTTTTGTCCCAAGACTCTCGAACGCTCATTTTTTCCTCGATCAATTTGACCGTAGTGGCGGGTTTTTGCATAGTGATGTGCGGACCTTTCTTGGTGTTCTCTCTCTTTTTGCGGAGTTCGTTGTGTATAGAAATCTGAAAGGCTTTGCTTTCGGCTTCTTCTTGTTTTTGAATGTCTTCTTTGCTCAAATCGAAGGGTTTTAGCCCTGACAAGACCATTTCAACTGGCAAAATGGCAATGCTTTGGTGATCGCTTGTTTTGTCTTTAAAGCTTTTGACTTGGAAATAATCCCTGCTACAAGAGGAGAAAATAAGTACACATAAAAGCAAGATAGAGGGCAATAAAACAATCCTTTTCATTTGATGCGTTTTTTGTTTATGACATTAGACACATAGGAGACGTCACGGTTTCATTGTATTTTAAACGTTGTCAGGATTTTGTTTTTTATCAACCAATCAATCAAAACAACCTTTTTTAAAAAGATTTCGTTCTAAGTAGATAAAACAAGTCCAAAAGATGAGAAAAAAGACAAATACCCAACGCAGACGTTTCCTAAAAAATGTTTCTCTGACCTCATTGGCTTTGGGAATATTGCCCAATTTGAGTAAAGCAGAAAACAGTGTATCCAAGGAAACACCCATTCAAGATGATTGTGTGACAACCACTAGGGATTACTATGGTCAGGGACCATTTTATACAGAAAATGCGCCACTGCTCAGCGACAATCAATTGGCAAAAGCAGAGGAAGAAGGAACCCGAATCGTCATCAGCGGACGGGTCATCAATTTGGGTTGTTCCGAATTTATTCCCAATACCGAAGTAGATATTTGGCATGCCGACGCAGCGGGCGATTATGACAATGATGGCTTCAATTTAAGAGGTCGAACACATAGCAACGAGCAAGGATTTTATATGTTTGAAACCATTTGGCCAGGTAAATATCTAAATGGCAATCAATTTCGTCCTGCACACATTCATTTCAAGATTACCCCACCAGGTTTTAATCCCCTGATTACCCAACTGTATTTTGAAGGAGATACTTCTATTCCAGCAGATGCAGCCGCTTCGATTACCGAAGGCGATTTTGATGCCACTCACCGCATCATTCCATTAACAGAGACGACAGATGGCAAATACGAGGGCACTTGGGACATTGTCATCAATGGGGATGGGGTGACAATGGGTGTCAATGATTTGCATTTAGAAAAGGGAATGATTTACAAAATAGGTCCCAACCCATTTGAGCAAGAAATTGATATTGAGTATGGGGTTTTTCAGCCTGCTCAGGTAAGCTTGTTGGTCTATGATATACAGGGGAATTTGGTCGCTAACTTAGAGGAAGAATATATGGGTACAGACAAATACACTGCTGTTTGGCGACCCGATACCAGTTTGGTAAATGGGCATTATTTTGTAACTTTGAAGGTAAATGATTTGCAAGTGCATTACCTAAAAGTGATTAAGCAGTAAATGGAACAAGCCTTATATACCCAAGAAACCCCACATTATGATTATTCGCATCCCAGTTTGCAAAAGACAATCAAAGATTTGAACTTGGATGGACTGAGCCTTAAAGAAAAAGCCATCAAAATTTATTTGTATGTGCGAGATGGCTGGAAATACAATCCTTACAAATTGGAACTCAATCCAGATAATTGGCCAGCCTCAAAGGTAATGGCTAGAGACTATGGTCATTGCATCGACAAGTCGGTCTTGTTGATTGCTTTGTTGCGTGCGGTGGACATTCCTGCCCGAATCCATTTGGTAAAGGTCCGCAACCATATAGGCGTTGAACGTATTATCGAAAAATTGGGCTCCGACGAGTTGACGCCGCACGCTTATGTGGAGGTATACATCAATGGCAAGTGGGTGGGGGCAACTCCTGCCTTTAATGCTCATTTGTGTCACTTCTTAAATGTAGCAGTTTTGGAATTTGATGGAGAAAATGATTCTCTTTTTCAAGAGTTTGACAAAGAGGGCGGGCAGTTTATGGAATACCTAGACGACTATGGACATTTCGTCGATTTGCCAATTGAATTTATCGTCAACAATTTAAAAGAACATTATCCAAATGTGGTGTGGGAGGGGTAGTTAATTTAAGATTTAAAACTCAAGATTTAAAATTCTAATTTTGAATCTTAAATTTGAATTTTCAATTCATTTATTTGTACGGAATGTTGGGTGGCTTCGTGGGTGGGTGTCTCCCCGCTATCCGCTGCTACTCCTTGTATTGGGCGAATGCAATTCGCCCTTACTGCGGGGTATCCGCTACTATCGGGCGTATTTGGGCTATGTTGTGTTCTCCGTCGTTTCTGTATGAAATCTTCTCTAGTATCAAAGTTTATCTTTCCTAGAAAATTATTTCTTCTCTCTTTGATTTTCCTTGTAATATGAAATGAGTTTTAAATTAATGAATGGGTAAATTTACTTTTTTCTTTTCCCATTTTTTGCCAATTTATCTTTTTGTCAAACGCCTTTGTTTCAAATTTTGCCAATTTTATTTTTTTGTCTCTCATAAATTTAACTTTTTTCGCCAACGAAAAAGCTTGATTTTTGCTGTATTTACTTTTGATTTTCAGTGTTTTATATATTTTTGTCTTTATGAAATATTCGGACAAGTTCAAAATTTTCTGTTTGTGAGAAAAGCGAGAGCGGTCTACATTTGCTTTAAATAAATTTAATAATTGTTGAAGAGAAGATTAGCATAAATGTAAAATATATAAAAACACAATAGTGTCTCTATATGAGTATTGCTATTTAAAATAAATTGATTTTTAGAATCAAATTTAATAGAAGAATCTATACTCTAGTGAGTTTGTGCGCACAATGTAAGTAGAGATGGATTTAAATTAAAAAATGATTCTATAAAATTATACTCAGAAACTTTTAATTAAACTATTAAAAACTAAATCATGAAAAACCTAAGATTGAATTTTTGGCTATTTAGCCTATTGACAATGATTACTGTAACGCTTTGTTTGACTTCTTGTGGGAAAGAGAATGTAGAACAGGTACAAGAGGAAGTAGACGAAGTGGCTGCTTATGGTGACTTGAATCTATTGATACCTAATTTGGAAGAAGATGCAGATATAGATGCTATTCTAGAAAATGGAACGGATGAGGAGTTGACGAAGTACCAAAATGATTACATCATTTACAATTACCTTGCTGAACATAATTTGTTGGAAGAAGTAGTAGAAGGAACCCACGAAGACTTTTCATTTGAGAATGCCATTGAAAAACTTTCTCCAGAACAACAAAGTGAACTCAATACTCAATTGGTGAGTGTATATGATAGATATTGTGCTTACTACTATGAGCGGATTTGTATTTCGGGATATACAAGCACTTGTAAGAACTGGGAAGGAATTCTCTATGCTTGTAATTGGAAGACACGTTGTTATACTACTGAGCTGTTAATATGCTGGTAGTTAGATTTTAGGTATTATAAAGTTCATAGGTTCTAAATATAAATTTATTGAATATACAAGCAGATGATAAAATAATCTGCTTGTTTTGATTCTCTAAAGCGAAATGTTATGAAATCAATATTTAAGTTGGTCATGCTATTCTTTTTTGCCATACCAAGCATAGCCCAAAACCAACTCATTGTCCAGTTTGAGGATAAGGTGGAAGCAAAAAAAAGCATTGAAACATACAATCGAAAACAAGCTGACTCTTTTGGTTTTAAATTTAATAAATACCTTTCAGAAGATTTTAATATTTGCTTGCTAGATGTTGACACAACAAATGCCACTATTCATCAATCAAAAGAAAAAATTGAACAATATCCTGGGGTGAAGTATGTAGAAATTAATGAGAAGGTTAGTCATCGTTTTGTACCGAGTGATTCTTTGTTTTCGGAGCAATGGCAATACAACAATACGGGAGTATATGGAACAATAGATGCAGACATAGATGCTACGGATGCTTGGAAAATAAGCAAGGGGGGGCTAAGCGTTACAGGCAATGAAATCGTAGTCGCTGTAATTGACGGAGGGGTCAAT
>JAHDIA010000207.1 GCA_020631035.1 Chitinophagales bacterium
ACAATCCTAATGATGAAGATGATCACGATCCAGAAACCATTACAGTAATTGAACCTCCTGTATTCGATTTGGCATTGACCAAAACGTATACTGGTCCAAATCCTGTTCAGTTTGGTGATGTAGTTACTTTCACCATTACAGTATACAACCAAGGGAACATCACAGCAGAAAACATTGAAATCGTAGATTACATTCCTGCTGAATTGACCTTGACTGATGCTGATTGGATGTTGAATGCTGCTGGTACAATGGCAACTACTACTTTGCCTGGTACTTTGGCTCCAGGTGCTACTGCAACTGTTGATATTACATTTGAAGTGAGTGCCAACTTTGATGGTGCGATTACCAACTTTGCTGAAATCAAAGCTGCTGGTGATGCAGACAATGGTGGTGCTGGTACAGATGCAGATTCTACTCCAGATATGATTATTGATAATGATGGTACGCCAATCAATGATGCAATCAATGATCCTGCTGATGAAGATGATCATGATTTAGAAGTAATTGATTTGATTGAGCCAGATGTATTTGATTTGGCATTGACCAAGACTTTGGCTACAGCTCAAGATGCTACTGTAACTTCAGGCGGTACTGTTACCTTTATCATTACAGTATTCAACCAAGGAAATGTTGATGCTTCTGGTATCGAAATTGTAGATTACATTCCTGCTGGTTTGATTTTAAATGATGCTGCTTGGGCGGCAAATGCTGCTGGTACAATGGCAACTACTACTTTGCCTGGTACTTTGGCTGCTGGTGCAACAGCAATGACTGAAATTACTTTTACAGTTGATCCTACATTTACTGGTGAGATTACCAATGTTGCTGAAATCGCTGCTGCTACTGATGTAAGTACGGGTGCTCCTGGTGCAGATGTAGATTCTACACCAGATTCAAATCCTGGTAACGATGGTACGCCTGTTAACAACGAAGTTAACAATCCTGATGATGAAGATGATCACGATCCAGAAACGATCACTGTTATTGAGCCACCTGTATTCGATTTGGCATTGACCAAAACTTATGCTGGTGCAAGCCCAGTTCAATTGGGTGATACAGTTACTTACACCATCACAGTATACAACCAAGGAAACATTCCAGCAGAAAACATCGAAATCGTAGATTACATTCCTGCTGAATTGACTTTGATAGATGCTGCTTGGGCTGCAAATGCTGCTGGTACAATGGCAACTACTACTGTGCCAGGGGTATTGAATCCAGGTGCTACTGCTACTGTAGACATTTCGTTTGAAGTAACAACCAACTTTACTGGTTCTATTAGCAATGTTGCTGAAATTGCGGCCGCTGATGATGCCAATGCTGGTGTACCTGGTACAGATGTAGATTCTACTCCAGATACAAACAGTGGTAACGATGGTACACCAATCAATGATGCAATTGATAATCCTAATGATGAGGACGATCACGATCCAGAAGTAATTGAGTCTGAGAAATTGTTGGCTGGTTTGGGTGATTATGTATTCCTTGATATAGGAACAACTTCTGGTACACAAGATTCTCTTGATTTGCCAATCGAAGGTATTGTGGTTTACTTGTACAAAGCGGGTGATTTGAACAACCCAATCGACAGTACTGTTACAGATTCACTAGGTTACTACCAATTCATCAACCTTGATCCTGATATGGACTTTGTTCTTCAGTTTGGTGATTATGTTGATGGTACAAGAACAACAGCTGGTGCTGGTGCAAGTGCTGGTAACCCAGACGATAGTGATGCAAACATCTTGGATGGATTTACAGATGTTATTGACTTGAATCCAGGAGAATTCGATTCTACCATTGATGCTGGTTACATTCCATTTAGAGGAAATGTAGACATCAAAACTTTAGTTGAAGGTGCTGCTGATGGTGCTGGTGGAGATCCTGCTCCAAAGCCAGAGCAAGACGAAATGACTTCTACTAAGAGCAATGGTGCCATCATTATGCACGATATTTTGCGTACAAATGGTCTTATTCCTTTGTTGAACCCATATGCTGATATGCCACAGTTTAGTCACTCTGCTACAGAGACAACTACTCAAGCTGTATTGGACGTAACAGGTAACAATGCAATCGTTGATTGGATGTTGATTGAGTTCCTTGATGCAAATGATCCAAGCCAAATTGTTGCTTCTCGTGCAGTATTGCTTCAAAGAGATGGTGACATTGTAGATGTTGATGGTGTAAGTTCAATGCTTAGCCCAGTAACAGGTGATTACTACATCACTGTTCGTCACCGTAACCACTTAGGAGTAACTACAGAAAATCCAATTACACTTGGAGGTGATACAAATGTAGCAATTGACTTTACTGATGCTGCAACACCAACTTATGGTGATGACTTAGCACAAACAACTGTCAATGGTTTGAAAGCTCTTTGGGCTGGTGATGCAGATTGTAATGGTGAGATTGTTTTCCAAGGTCCAGGACCTGATTTGAACAAAGCTTTCTTTGAGGTAATGAGCGATCCTTTGAATACTAATTTCCAAACAAACTTTGTTTGTGAAGGATACAACAATGGTGACGTTATGTTACAAGGTCGTACCATTTACCAAGGATTGGGCAATATGGCAAACGATGTGTTCTTCCAGGTATTGTTGCACCCAGACAACGTATTGGCTGCACCAAACTTTGTGATTTACGAACAAACACCTTAATAATAAGGTATAAATGAATATAAATTTATGAGGAGTCTTCGGACTCCTCATAAATTTTTAATTTGATAATGTTGAAAAACACAGTAAAGAAAATTCATAAGTTTTCTTTATTTATATTTATGAATGAGCAAAAATTTAAGAGACATAATTCATTTTTTAAATCTTAAATTAAAATACTTTTGGTGCAACGCCAGTGACATTGAGGCTACGTTATGGTCAGGTTAACCAATGCAAGCTTCATATTTCATACAAGCGTTCATCCATCCGCTCATCCGACGCTATAAGTAAAAGATGGTAAGGGCGAATTGCAATTCGCCCCAACAGCAACTACAATTTATAATTATTATAGCAGGGCGTGAAGCGGAAGGAAAAGAGAGACGACGCCAGCACTGAAAGAAACGATGTATACACCAGATAGTAGCGGAAAGCTTGTAGAGATGCACGGCTGTGCATCTACAACTTGTAGCGGATAGCTGGTAAATACGAAAGTTTGAAAGATAAACCCTCTGTACAAAAAATTAAAATAAAATTGTACATAGAACAAGAACACAGATTGATGAACTTTGCAAAAAAATATTTAATGGGACTATGCCTGCTTTTTGTGGCGGTCCAACTGACAGCACAAATTGAATTTTTTGTTGAACAAAGTGAACAAGATACCTATATTGTCGCTTTGGAAAGCCAAGCAGATTGGGACAAAAAAGATCAAATAACCATTACTGCACAAGTGACATTGGTAGTGCCCAAAGATTTTGAGTTGTTGGAAATAGAAAATATGAGTGGAGAATGGGCAAATAATTCTAGTATTGTTGCGCCAGAAGAGAATCCCAATGTTAAATATTTGACTTTTGGATTGATTAGTTTGGCGACTAGAGAGATAAAATATGAAAAAAATAAAGCCACACCTTTGTTTTTAATTAAAGGGCAATCAGCCGAAGGTGGGGAGCTTAAATTGATAGATAAAGAAGATTCCTTTAGTCCTCCTAATTCGCTGAATATAAACGTAGGCAATCAATTAACTACTTTAGGATCAGGGAATAAGAATGCTTGGACAGGGAATAAAAAAATAAAAATTGAATTGAAAAATACTCTGAAAAACTAAAAAAAAGAAAGCGACCAAAACTGATGGGGAAAAAAGAGTTATGAAAAAATATAATTTGAATAAGTGACCAAATTATATTTTGTAATCTCATAAACATGTAGTAAATTAGCAACTTTATACGCCAAGAATATTTTATACCCTTCCTCTATTTTATCCCCCCTCTGTTTGCTCGAAAGAAATAAATAACTAATTATGATGAACGTTTACAGCTTCAAATTTCTATTTAATCTAGCCATATGTATGCTGCTATGCAGTATAACGGCTTTCGCACAAGTAGAATTCAAAGTTGGATTACAAGCAGGGAGTACAACAACTTATGAAGTATCGCTGCTTCCATCTGTCGACTGGCCAAGCCCGCAGAGTCTGACCGCAACAGGACAGGTTACTCTGGTAGTGCCAACAGGTGGTTTTCAACTTTCAAATCTACAAAGTGTAAATGGTACTTGGTCTGCCAACTCAACAGTTATTGCGCCTTCGGAAAATCCAGGCTTTGATTATGTGACTGTTGGTTTGGTTAGTTTGGGTACTATGGACATTGATTATGTGAGTGGACAAGAGGAAATTTTGTTCACTTTTGACAATACTGGAACCTGTACTGGTCCAGTAGAGTTGATGGAGGATGGTGATCCTTTTAGCCCACCCAATTCCCAAAATGTTAACGTGGGAAATCAAATTACAACTTTAGGTTCTGGTAACACCAATGCTTGGCAAGGCAATATAGACCAAGGTTCTGCCGATTGTTCTGGAGGAACAACGGATATTCCTGGTTGTACCGATGCCAATGCCTGTAACTACAATCCCAATGCAACCACAGATGATGGTTCTTGTGATTTAGGTAATACAGCTTGTCCTGATCCTTGTAATGTGGTATTGGGATGTACAGATGCTACAGCAGTTAACTTCGATGCCAACGCCAACTGTGACGATGGTTCTTGTGAAGCGAGTGTAGCAGGTTGTACTAATCCAAATGCTTGTAATTATGATCCAACTGCTAACGCAGATGATGGTAGTTGTGATTTGGGTGATGCCAATTGTCCTGATCCTTGTGATGTGGTCTTGGGTTGTACCGATGCCACAGCAATCAATTTTGATGCTACTGCTACCTGTGACGATGGTTCTTGTGAAGCCGCTGTTCCAGGTTGTACCAATGCAGCAGCTTGTAACTTTGATCCAAATGCGAACACAGACGATGGTTCTTGTGATTTAGGAGATACAACTTGTCCAGATCCATGTAATGTTGTATTGGGTTGTACTGATAATACAGCAGTCAACTTCGATGCCAATGCTACTTGTGACGATGATTCTTGTATTCCAAGCACAACAGGTTGTACCGATGCAACGGCTTGTAACTACAATCCAAATGCAAATACAGATGATGGTTCTTGTGATTTTGGTGATGCCAATTGTCCAGATCCATGTAATGTAATCTTGGGTTGTACCGATGCAACAGCAGTCAACTTTGATGCCAATGCTACTTGTGATGATGGTTCTTGTGAAGCGGCTGTTCCAGGTTGTACCAATGCAGCAGCTTGTAACTTTGATCCAAACGCAAACACAGACGATGGTTCTTGTGATTTGGGAGATACAACTTGTCCAGATCCATGTAATGTTATCGCAGGTTGTACAGATGCAACAGCAGTCAACTTCGATGCCAATGCCAACTGTGACGATGGTTCTTGTATTGCAAGCACAACAGGTTGTACCGATGCAACGGCTTGTAATTACAATCCAAATGCAAATACAGATGATGGTTCTTGTGATTTTGGTGATGCCAATTGTCCAGATCCATGTAATGTAATCTTGGGTTGTACCGATGCAACAGCAGTCAACTTTGATGCCAATGCTACTTGTGATGATGGTTCTTGTGAAGCGGCTGTTCCAGGTTGTACCAATGCAGCAGCTTGTAACTTTGATCCAAACGCAAACACAGACGATGGTTCTTGTGATTTGGGAGATACAACTTGTCCAGATCCATGTAATGTGGTAATGGGTTGTACCAATGCTAATGCCAATAACTTCGATGCTTCTGCTACTTGTGACGACGGTTCTTGTTTGTTCCCTGTAGATGGAGACATTGTATACAATTTGACAGGTGGTGATGGCTGTTACGATGTATCATTGGTTTCAAATGTAGATTGGGATGGTGCCAATGGCATTACTTCTACTGCTCAAGTAACCATAGTGGTTCCAACAGGCAGCTTTGATGTAACCAATGTACAAAGCATCAATGGAACTTGGGACAACAACTCATTTGTAGTCGCACCAAGTGAAAATCCAGGCTTTGATTACATCACTTTTGGATTGACTAGCTTGGGTACAATGGACATTACTTATGTAGCTGGTCAAGAAGTAAGCTTGTTTAGCTTCTGTAATGGTGGTGACTGTGTAGAAACAGTTGCATTGATGGAAGCAGGTGACCCATTTGAGGCACCAAATAGTGAAAACATAAACGTAGGCAACCAAATTACCACTTTGGGTTCAGGCAATACCAATGCTTGGGCTGGTAACTTAGGTAGTGTAACTGAAAATTGTGGACCAATGGATATTGCAGGTTGTACAGATGCTTGCGCTCCTAACTACAATCCAGCAGCAACAACTGACGATGGTTCTTGTGAAGCATACGATAATCAATGTCCAGCAAATACTTGTTTCTCAATTTTTGAATGGGATCCAAATAGCTGTTCTTGTATTGAGGCAGTAGTTGATTATTTCTGTGATGACAATGATCCTTGTACCAATGATTTTGTGGATGATGTAAACTGTGAGTGTGTAAATGAGCCAATTGACGGTTGTGGTGATCCTCAGCCAGTAGATGGTGACATTGTTTACAACTTGACAGGTGGAGATGGCTGTTATGAAGTATCATTGATTCCTAATGTAGATTGGGATGGTGCCAATGGCATTACTTCTACTGCTCAGGTAACCATCTTGGTACCAACAGGCAGCTTTGAAGTAAGCAACTTACAAAGCATCAATGGAACTTGGGACAACAACTCGTTTGTAGTCGCTCCAAGTGAAAATCCAGGTTTTGATTACATCACTTTTGGATTGACCAGCTTGGGTACACAAGACATTACTTATGTTACAAACCAAGAAGTAAGCTTGTTTAGCTTCTGTAATGGTGGTGCTTGTGTAGAAACAGTAGCATTGATGGAAGCAGGTGATCCATTTGAGGCACCAAATAGTGAAAACATAAACGTAGGCAACCAAATTACCACTTTGGGTTCAGGCAATACCAATGCTTGGGCTGGTAACTTAGGTAGTGTAACTGAAAATTGTGGACCAATGGATATTGCAGGTTGTACAGATGCTTGCGCTCCTAACTACAATCCAGCAGCAACAACTGACGATGGTTCTTGTGAAGCATACGATAATCAATGTCCAGCAAATACTTGTTTCTCAATTTTTGAATGGGATCCAAATAGCTGTTCTTGTATTGAGGCAGTAGTTGATTATTTCTGTGATGACAATGATCCTTGTACCAATGATTTTGTGGATGATGTAAACTGTGAGTGTGTAAATGAGCCAATTGACGGTTGTGGTGATCCTCAGCCAGTAGATGGTGACATTGTTTACAACTTGACAGGTGGAGATGGCTGTTATGAAGTATCATTGATTTCAAATGTAGATTGGTCAGGTGCTGATGGCATTACTTCTACTGCTCAGGTAACCATCTTGGTACCAACAGGTAGTTTTGAAGTAAGCAACTTACAAAGCATCAGCGGAACTTGGGACAACAACTCATTTGTAGTCGCTCCAAGTGAAAATCCAGGCTTTGATTACATCACTTTTGGATTGACTAGTTTGGGTACACAAGATATTGCTTTTGCAGCAAATCAAGAAGTGAGCTTATTTAGCTTCTGTAATGGTGGTGCTTGTGTAGAAACAGTAGCATTGATGGAAGCAGGTGATCCATTTGAGGCACCAAATAGTGAAAACATAAACGTAGGCAACCAAATTACCACTTTGGGTTCAGGCAATACCAATGCTTGGGCTGGTAACTTGGGAAGTGTGACAGAAGATTGTGGTACAACAGTAGATGTACCAGGTTGTACCGATGCTACAGCGTGTAACTACGATCCAACAGCAACAGTAGACAATGGTTCTTGCGATGCAGGTAATCCTAATTGTCCAGATCCTTGTAATGCAGTATTGGGTTGTACAGATGTAACAGCGACCAACTATGATGCATCAGCTACTTGTGATAATGGTTCTTGTATCTTTGAGCCAACAACTGATCCAGAAATTACTTATATGGTTAACATAACTCCAGATGGATGTTTTGAGGTTTCTTTGATTCCAAACATTACTTGGACTGGTGCAGATGCCATTACTTCTACTGCTCAGGTAACAATGTTGGTTCCAACAGGTGGTTTTGTAGTAAGTGATTTGCAAAGCATCAATGGAACTTGGGAGAACAACTCTGTAGTAGTTGCTCCATCTGAGAATCCAGGCTTTGATTACATCACTTTCGGATTGACCAGCTTGGGTACAAACGAAATTGACTTTGTAGCAGGTGAAACAGAAGCATTGTTTACTTTCTGTAACAGTGGTGAATGTGTTAGCCCATTGGTCTTGATGAGTGATACTGATCCATTCATTGCACCAAATAGTGAAAACATCAATGTAGGCAACCAAATTACTACTTTGGGTTCAGGCAATACCAATGCTTGGGCTGCGAACATTGGAGTAGTTGAAATTGCTTGTGAAACAGAACCAGTAGAAGATGTTGATGGAGATGGAGTACCATCTGATATTGATCCAGATGACAATGATCCTTGTGTACCAAATGCAACAACTGCTGACTGTTTCCCAGCTTCAGATTGTGGTGTAAATGGTGTTGTGTATTTCGATTACAACAGTAATGGTGTACAAGATGCAGACGAAATTGGAGTTCCTGGTATCACTGTTAATGTAACCAACGAATGTGGTGAGACATTGACAACTACCACCAACCTTAATGGTTTGTATATGATTGACAACTCAGACTGTGCTAGTGAGTTGAGAGTTGAGTTTGATTTGATTTCTCAGGCTGGTCTTCAAGAAAGTTTTGCAGGTACTGGCTCTAATACAACAGTAAGCTTTATTGCGTGTAATGAAGATGCCAACTTAGGAGTATTGTTTGCAGAAGATTACTGTGAAGAAGATCCAGGTCTTGCTTTGCCATGCTATGTAAATGGTGATCCATTGGCAGGCGGTACTGCTGCTACACCAGATGCTTTTGTAACCTTTAATTATAGTGCAGAAGGTGATGGTGCCAACTACACAACTTTCCCACCAACAGCAGGTAGCGGTGATATGCCAAATGCAGTGGCTACAGCTGAACAAATTGGTGCTACTTGGGGTGTTGCTTGGGACAATCGTTCTGAAACCA
>JAHDIA010000208.1 GCA_020631035.1 Chitinophagales bacterium
TAGAGCCGATGTTTGATGAACCTGAGTTAAATACCATAAAAATAGAGGAGGGAAGGTGTATTTTTGGGGCTTCTCGAACAATGGGCGATTTGTACTACTCAGACGTTTTTAATCAAGCCATTCCCGATGCAACTTACTTCTTTAAATTGTTGTCCTCTACCCAAATCCGAAATATGGCAACCATTGGAGGGAACTTAGTCAATGCTTCTCCCATTGGCGATTTTACCATATTTTTACTAGGACTAGACAGCGAATTGATTTTAAACAAAAATGGGGAAACAAGAACAGTCAAATTAAAAGACTTCTACAAAGGCTACAAACAAATGGATTTGGACCGAGAGCAAAATGAATATGTAGAAAAAATCAAATTTAAAGTACCTTCTGCTCAACACCATGTTCATTTTGAAAAAGTAAGCCAAAGAAAGTTCTGGGACATTGCCAGTGTCAATTCGGCTTCTTTGATAAAATTATCTGACAATCAAAGCATCGAGGAAATACATTTGTCAGCGGGTGGGGTAGGGCCCATTCCAATGTATCTTAGTAAAACTTGTGGATTTCTGCTAGGCAAAAAACTCAATCAAGAGAATCTGGAAAAAGCCCTAGAAGTATTACAAGATGAAATATCTCCCATAAGCGATGCGAGAGGCTCGGCAACTTACAAACGAATGTTGCTTCGTCAATTATTCCTCGCCCACTTCCTAAACATTGACACAGAAATTTTTGAAATCGAAAAATTGATCGGTGTATGATTGGTGTAGAAAAAGCAAGCAAAAAAAAGGCATTTAACATAGATGCGCCCTATCACGTAACAGGGCAAACCAAATACTTAGATGATGTCCCAGAATTGCAGGGAACCTTATATGCAAAGGTGTTTTACTCACCCATAGCACACGGACACATCCAACACATAGATGCCTCCAAAGCAGCAGCCCTAGTAGGCGTTGTACGTATTTTTTCCAATAAAGACATTCCTGGCGAAAACCAAGTAGGGGGCATCATTCCAGATGAACCTTTGTTGGCAGAAAAAGAGGTGCATTTCATTGGTCAGCCGATTCTCTTGGTCGTAGCAGAAACCGAAGAAATCGCCATTAAGGCACTCCAATTAATTGAGGTAGAAATAGAACCAAAAGAAGTCATTGTTGACCCTAGACAAGCTTTTTACAATGAGAGTCTTTTGAGCAAGTCTAGAACTTTTAATATTGGAGACACCGACAAGGCTTTTGACAATTGCAAATACGTTTTTGAAGGAACAACAGAGTCAGGGGGACAAGAGCATGTTTATCTCGAACCACAAGGAGCCTATGCCATTCCACAAAACAGAGGCAGTATGCTCATTCATTCTTCTACTCAAGGACCAACCGCTGTACAAAGAACTTGTGCTAGGATTCTAGGCGTACCAATGAACCAAGTAGAAGTGGATGTCAATCGAATTGGTGGAGGATTTGGAGGGAAAGAAGACCAAGCTTCTCCTTGGGCGGCAATGGTGGCATTGGCTGCGTATTTACTACAAAAGCCCGTCAAGTACATCCTAGAAAGAAAAGAGGATTTGCAAATGACAGGCAAACGCCATCCCTATAAAAGCGAATACAAAATAGGACTAAATGAAGACTTGAGAATCATTGCCTATAAAGCAACCTTCTTTCAAAATGGGGGAGCGGCAGCAGATTTGTCTCCTGCTGTTTTGGAACGTACACTTTTTCATGCGACGAATAGCTATGCCATTCCCAATGTCAATGTAACCGCCCATTGTTGCAAAACCCATCTACCACCCAATACCGCCTTTAGAGGATTTGGTGGACCACAAGGAATGTTTGTCATTGAATCAGCCATTCACCGTGCAGCAAGAGAGTTGAATGTTTCGGTGGTGGAACTTCAAGAAAAAAACCTAATGGCCGATGGACTAGAATTGCCCTATGGCCAGATTGTAGAAGAGTGCCAAGCCCAAAAATGTTGGCATCAAAGCAAAAGCAATTTTGATTTTAAACAAGCAACTCAAGAGATTGAAATATTCAATCAAAACAACAGATACCTAAAAAAAGGAATTGCCTTGATGCCTGTTTGTTTTGGTATTTCCTTCACCAATACTCCAATGAACAATGCAAGAGCATTGGTACACGTCTATAGTGATGGAAGTGTGGGCATTAGTACAGGAGCTGTAGAAATGGGACAAGGAGTCAGTACCAAAATGATTCAGATTGCTGCACAAGGGTTTGGAGTAGAAGCAGACAAGATAAAACTGGAAAATACCAATACCACCAGAGTTGCCAATACTTCTCCTTCTGCTGCCAGCGCAACCGCTGACCTCAACGGAAAAGCCTTGCAAGATGCCACTCGCCAAATTGTAGAAAGACTGAATGTGGTTGTCTTAGAGGAATTGAAAATAGAAAAGGATGCGGACATTCAATTAAAAAATGAATGGGTCTATGTAAATGGGGTACAATCCGATTTGCCTTGGAAGGACTTGGTACAAAAGGCATTTTTAAAACGGGTCAATTTGAGTGCCAAGGGACACTATTCAACCCCACGCATTCATTTTGACAAAACCAAAGAGAAAGGGCATCCCTTTGCCTATCACGTTTATGGTACAGCTATACTGACTACGACAGTAGATTGTCTAAGGGGCAATTACGAATTTGACTCGGTACGCTTGGTACACGATTTTGGAGCGAGTATGAACACTGCTATTGACCTCGGACAAATCGAAGGTGGTTTGGTACAAGGAATGGGGTGGATGACGCTCGAAGATGTAGTCTACAATGAAAAAGGAGAATTAAAATCCAATTCATTAGCGACTTACAAAGTGCCAGATTATTATACGGCTCCCAAGGAAATTGACGTACAGTTTTTGGAAACCGAAGGCAATGAAATGGCCATTCTTAAATCCAAAGCCGTAGGGGAACCTCCATTAATGTACGGTATTGGAGCCTATTTTGCCATTGCCAATGCAATATTAGCTTTCAACCCCAAGGCAACAATTCCTTATAGCGCACCAATGACAACCGAAAAAGTTTTATTGGCTTTGTATTCTTAATTTAATTTCCAATGAGTTTAGTCATATACAGCCCCCAAACTTGGATTGACAATCAATTACAAGAAGCAAGCATCATCATAGAAGGAGAAAAGATTGTAGATGTTGCACTGGGAAATACTTATGCACAAAATGCAGATATAAAAGCAGAGGATGCTGTAGTAATGCCAGGAGCCATAGATGTACACGTTCACATCAACGAACCAGGGCGGACCGAGTGGGAAGGATTTGAAACGGCCACCCTAGCAGCAGCCAAAGGAGGACTGACCACTTTGGTAGATATGCCGCTTAATTCTAGCCCTGTGGTCATCAACAAATCAGCTTTGACGCAAAAAATAGCAGCCAGCCAGAACAAATTATCGGTCAATTGTGGGTTTTGGGCGGGTGCAGTTGATGGCAATGTCAACAACTTAATAGAAACCATTGAAGCGGGTTGTCTAGGAGTCAAGGTTTTTCTGACACATTCGGGTATAGATGAATTTCCCAATATTAGCCTAGAAGAGCTAAACAAAATTATGCCAGAAATTGCGAGGCTTGATGTACCTTTGTTGGCGCATTGCGAATTGGATGCAGCAATAGAAGAGGCAACAATAGATAACACGTTCTTTGAAAAGCATCCTCAAAATTACCAAGCCTATTTGGCATCTCGCCCCAAGTCTTGGGAAAACAAAGCAATTGAAGCAATGATTCAATTGTGCAAAAAACACCAATGCAAAACACACATTGTACATCTTGCTTCTGCTGAGGCATTGAGTATGATAGTGACAGCTAAAGAGGCAAATTTACCACTGACAGTAGAAAGCTGTCCACACTATTTCTACTTCAATGCCGAAGACATACCCGACGGCAATACTTTGTACAAATGTGCGCCCCCTATTCGAGAACGAAGCAACAATCAGCAAATAAAAAACGCCATCAAAAATGGCTTGATTGATTTCATTGCTTCAGATCATTCGCCCGCTCCTGCCAATATCAAGGAGTTAGAAACGGGCAATCTAAAAAAAGCTTGGGGAGGCATTGCAGGATTGCAATTTTTACTCTCGGCTTCTTGGACCGCTTTAAAAGAGGAAATGAGTCTAGAAATGTTTATTCCCAAATTGACCAGTGAGCCTGCCAAGTTCTTAGGGCTACAAAATCAAAAAGGCAAATTGGCGAAAGCTTTTGACGCAGATATTACGATATGGAATCCAAAACAATCCTTTATCGTAAAAGAAGAAGACATACTACATAAACACAAAGCCTCACCCTATACCAATCAAAGCCTTTATGGAGAAACGATAATGACCATTGTCAATGGAAAAATTGCCTACGATCAAAACAAAAAAATAAAACAAAAAAACGGACAACTTCTTTTAAGAAGCGTCGGATGAGCGGGAGGACGCACGCTTGTACGAAGCATAAAGTATGCGCTGGTTAACCAGACTAAGTGTAGCCATGGAAGATGGACGTTGCACAATAATAAATTTAGAATGTAGAGTTACGAATTACGGATTTTCAGTGATTTCTTTTTTACTTTTAAAAAGTATAGGAATAAAATAAATCAAAGATATTTGTTGAGCTATTCGTAATTCTAAATTCGTAATTCGTAATTTAAAAAAGATGAACTTCGAAGAAAAATACATAGACTTAGCAGCAGAAAGATTGGGTGGAAAGGTACTATATGCCACCGATGATTTTTTTGCAGAAAAAGAAAATTTAATCAAGCCAGGACGGGGAATATTTATTCCAGACAAATACACCGAACGAGGCAAATGGATGGACGGTTGGGAATCTCGTAGAAAAAGAGTATCTGGACACGATTGGGCAGTTTTACAATTGGGGACTGCTGGTAAGATTGCTGGTTTTGACATAGATACCAATCACTTCCTGGGAAATCATCCGCCTTTTGCTTCGGTAGAAGGAATTAACCTACAAGGAGAAATGCCAACGGATGAAAAAGGTTTAAATGCATTGGAATGGAAAGAGATATTAGGCAAGTCATCTCTTGAGCCAGGAAGTCAAAACAAATATGCTTGTGAGGATGAAATGACTTATACCCACTTGCGTTTGCATATTTATCCTGATGGTGGTGTGGCAAGATTTAGGGTATATGGCGAAGTGTTTAAAGATTGGAATTTGGTAGATGGAGAGCAAGAAATAGATTTGGCCGCCGCCGTTAATGGAGCGAAAGCTGTTTCGTGTAACGATATGTTTTTTAGCTCTAAAGACAATCTCATTATGCCAGGAAAGGGCGTCAATATGGGCGATGGTTGGGAAACCAAACGCAATCGTACCCCCAACAACCGAGATTGGATAGTGATACGCTTGGCGCAGCCTGGAATCATTCACAAAGCCTTGGTCGATACCCATCATTTCAAAGGCAATTATCCCGATACTTGTTCTATCGAAATTTGTCATTGCGACAATGATGAGCAAGCCATTTGTGATGATGTGCAATGGACAACATTATTGGATAGACAAAAATTGTCGGCACACTCCGAACATTTGTATGAACAAGAATTGCAAAACCAGCAAGTGGCGACCCACGTTCGCCTCAATATTTTTCCAGATGGTGGAGTGAGTAGATTGCGTTTGTATGGGAAGATCCAAAAATAATTAAAGTTAGAAGTTTGAACTGATAAGCAACAAATGAATTTAATACTTATAGCATTTATTGTGTTTATTCTTTTTGTCATTGTCGTTTTAAGGAGAACCAACGACTCTATGGCAGATTATTATGAAACTGCCAAAGCAACAGAAACCGCAGAAGGGGAACACATTGCGCATACTGTAGGAGAGGCGAAAACACTCAGTAGTTTTGTCATTCCGCTTTTAGTGGCGGTGGTATTGCTTGTAGTCTATTTTTTGGTAAAAGACAGCATCTACTTAGGACATATGAAAGAATGGATGAACCTAGCAATTCGGTGGTTCCATATTACCATTGGTATTGCCTGGATTGGTGCGTCCTTTTATTTTGTCTTCTTAGAAAATTCTCTCAACCGAACCAAGAATTTAAGAGATGAGTTAGCGGGTAATTTATGGGCGGTTCACGGTGGAGGATTTTACTATGTCGAAAAATACAAAATTGCCCCCAAGGTCATTCCAAAAGATTTACATTGGTTCAAATACGAAGCTTATTTTACTTGGTTATCGGGTATTGTCTTGCTCTTTGTGGTCTATTATTTCAATGCGGAATCTATGTTGGTGGACCCCAATGTGATGGACATTTCACCTTACTTTGCGACCTTCTTGGGTGTCGCCTCTCTAGCAGCGGGTTGGCTTATTTATGACTATATGTCCAAGACACCACTGATCAAAAACAATCTTTGGTTTGCCATCATTGGCTTTACCATTTTAACAATTTTTGCTTGGTATTATGCCCATATTTTTTCGGGAAGAGCCGCTTACATTCACTTTGGCGCACTCATCGGAACCTTGATGGCGGGCAATGTGTTTTTTGTGATCATTCCTGCCCAAAAAGCCCTCGTTAAGGCGGCAAAAGAAGGAAGTTATCTCGATCCGTGGTTGGGCAAACATGCGGGATTGCGCTCTTTGCACAACAACTATTTTACCTTGCCTATTTTATTTGTAATGATTAGTAACCACTTTCCGAGTACCTTTGGACACGAACAACCTTGGGCAATTTTGGCGGGAATTTCTCTGGGAAGTGCAGGCATCAAACACTATTTAAATTTACAAGAAAAAGGCGAAAAATCGGTTTGGGTGATGCCTATTTCTGTAATGATTTTGTTGGGGGTAGTTTTTGCGACGGCTCCAGCCAAACCAGGCGAATGTAATGACAATGTAAGCTTTACCGAGGTTTATTCTATCATTAATGAGCGTTGTGTGACTTGCCATTCGTCTAAGCCCACTCACCCAACTTGGACGGCTCCGCCCAATGGGGTTAAATATGATACTCCTGAGGAAATTCAGAAAATGTCAGAAAAAATTATGCAGCGTGTGGTGATTACCCAGACGATGCCACAAAACAACGAAACAGGAATGCAACCAGAGGAACGGGATTTGATTCGGTGTTGGATAGAACAAGGTTCAAATATTGATTTTTAATAGCAATAAAATGATAAAAATTAGGACGGAACGCTAAGGGCATAAATGATGGTGTGTCCCCGCTTTACATTTCTATGGCGTGCGATGGAATATTTTCCATATTCGATTGGGGGTGCCGTTTGTGGGACATACAGACGCACGGTCGTGCGTCTCTACAGGCTGCACGCCATATCCATTGCAATCGGGCGTAATTTCGCACCTTTGGGTTCTCCGTCTCAAAACAATAAAATATGATTTCATTTCAAGACTTTAATCAACAGGAAAAAACAAATATAAAAGACACCCTCTACAAATGCTGTGGGTCCAATAAATGGGTAGACACCGTCGCCCAACAATTTCCCTTTGCAACAGAAGAAGCTTTTTATAATGTCATTCAAAAAGCCTGGTACGAAGAATGTGCCGAAGCTGATTACCTTGAAGCTTTTACCCAACATCCCAAAATCGGCGATGTCGAAAGCCTAGAGAAAAAATTTGCTTCGACCAAAGAATGGGCAGGCAACGAACAAGCTTCGGTAATGACGGCACAAAAAGCCACCATCGAAGCCTTGGCAAAAGCCAACGAAGATTACGAACAACAAAATGGATACATTTTCATTGTTTGTGCAACGGGCAAATCAGCCGAAGAAATGTTGCGACTTGTTCAATTGCGTTTGGGACATACTAGGGGAGAAGAATTGCAAATCGCAATGGCAGAACAATTTAAGATCACCCTCATTCGCCTCAAAAAAGCCATAGATTTAAAAGAGCCAATATGGACCAAGGTTAGCCAAATCACCACCCACGTTTTGGATACCTCTATAGGCAAACCAGGCGAAGGCATTGCCATTAAATTGAGAAAACAAAACAAGAACAATTGGGAAACCATCGCCTTGGGCATCACCAATAACGATGGCCGTATTGCCGATCTCTTGCCCCCAAATGTAGAGTTGCCCGCAGGAGAATACGAAATGTATTTCTTAACAGGCGACTACTACAAAAAACAAAATGTCAAAGGATTCTATCCAGCCGTCGGCATTCACTTCGAGACTTTTGACCAAACGCATTACCACGTTCCTTTGTTGGTCAATCCCTTTGGGTATTCGACCTATCGAGGGAGTTAGACAGTGAGTCACTGGCGAGCTGTCTTCTCGAAATTTATTAATCTAATAAGTGTTTTTTATCTTAAAGTATTGACCTTATGCAAATTAGATTTTACCAATCAAAATTCGTTAAGAAATGCCTACTGTTTGAGCCGACGCAGGAGGTGAGTTTAGGCATTTTAGTATTTTGATGCAGGAAAAGCGTAAAGATTTGCATACAGTCTTGATTTTTGGTTCTTTGTATCAAGACAAAGAATAAAGAACCCCCCTAGTAGCTTTAAGTTTTTAACTTAAAGCAAAAAGTAACGCAAGTTTGCAACTTGCATAAAAAACAAACAGAAAGAAATATAAAATAAAAAAATGAAACTAAGCATCTCAACCGAAAATAAAAGCCAAGTCTTCGGCAAACTCCAACAAGCCAATTTAGCATTTAGACAAATTTATCCAGGTGACCGAACCGACCGCCAGCCCATACACACCGTTTATGGAGGAGCCAATTTGTTCAAGCACACCACCGCAGAATTTCTAGGAAAAAAAGCCCTAGAATCTTTAGATACTTATGCTCCAAACTTTGCGGTGTTTGGGAAAGCCTTTCAACTACAAGGCTACGAGAGTTTGCCCGAATCAACAGAAGACATTGCCAATTTAGAAAAAGAACTCGCTGCATTGCCCGTAGCAGACAAACGCAAACATCCAGCCTATTTGTCCTACGAAGTCTACCAAAAAGTAAAAGAGAAACTCCAAACCGAAGCCCTAGAAGATTTTAGAATTGACTTTGAAGATGGCTTCGGTAATCGTTCCAATGAAGAGGAAGATGCAACAGCCGAAAACGCAGGGGCAGAAGTAGCCAAAGGAATGGAGTTGGGAACATTGCCTCCTTTTATTGGTATCCGCATCAAACCATTTACCGAAGAAATGAAGGAGAGAGGCTTGCGAACCCTCGATATTTTCTTGACCAGTTTACTAGAAAACAGC
>JAHDIA010000209.1 GCA_020631035.1 Chitinophagales bacterium
GATTTGAGTACCTACAGTTCCCGCTTGCTCAATATGCGCTACTTTGCCGAACACGCCAATGCCAGCACTATGGTATTGATAGACGAGTTTGGTTCAGGAACCGATCCCAAATTTGGGGGAGCCATTGCCGAATCACTCCTAGAACATTTGAACAAAAAACGAGTGTATGGTGTGATTACCACCCACTACTCCAACATCAAAATTTACGCCTCACAGACCAAGGGCATCCTCAACGGAACAATGAACTTTGATGCCCGAAACCTCAAACCATTGTACAAATTGGAAGTGGGGCAACCTGGTAGTTCCTTTGCCTTTGAAATAGCCGAAAGCTGTGGAGTACCCAAAGATATTTTAGAAGCAGCCCGTCAAAAAGTAGGCGCAGAATACCGAGAGTTTGACGAATTGTTGAGTTCCCTACAAAACGAAAAAGCTGAATTGGAGGAAAGAGAACGATTGCTTGCCGCAAAAGAAGCCAAAGCCAAAGAACTGATTGCAGCTTATGAAGTAAAGAGCAAGGACCTCAAGAAAAAGAAACAAAACATTTTGCTAAAGGCAGAAGAAGAAGCCTTTGAATTGGTAAACAAAACCAATAAGAAATACGACAAAATGTTGCGAGATTGGAGCGAGCAAAAGGAGGACAGACAAATGGTCAAAAAAATCAAAGAAGAGATTGACCAAGACCGCCAACGCAGTAAAAAAGAAATCGAATTTTTGAGAGACGAAGTCTTGTACCGCAAATCCAAGGGCGAACTCAAAGAGGGCTCAATGGTTCAATTGCGCAGTGGCAATCAGGTCGGAACAGTAGTCGAACTCAAAAACGATAGAGCCATAGTTGAATTTGGCAGTTTGCGTACCAAGGTCCGAGCCAAGGAGTTGGTTGTGGTCGAAAAAGTCAAAAAGGAGAAGCAGGTCAAGGTCAATTACAACCGATTCAAAGCAGCCGTCGAGTTTAGCAACAACATAGACGTAAGAGGTATGCGCAAAGACGAAGCCTTAAAAGAAGTTGAACAGTTGTTGGACAAGGCAATGATGGCAGATGCCGATTTGCTCAAAATCATCCACGGTCGAGGCGATGGAATTTTGAGGCGGGCGATTAGAGATTATTTGCGCAAATACAAGGCGGTTAAATCCGTCAAAAGCGAAGATCCACAATATGGGGGGGATGGTATTAGCATTGTGGAATTGGGCTAGGGGGTCACTTCTCCAATTCCGTCAGTTTCTCATGTATCCAATTGATTTCCGCAACGTCTTTGTCCCCTATGTATTCCCTGATTTTATCAGCTTTGGGTTTGCCCTCTAGTTTAAGTTTGATGAGTTTGCGGACAGTTTTGACATAATTGGAATACAGTTTAAATTGGTAATCGCTGATTTTTTTGCGATTTCTAGTAAGGAAAGTCGCAAAAGAATCGAAGAGCGAAAACAAAGCCATAATTTCATTTAGCTCATAATAGGTTTGCATCAACAAGCCCTTGGTTTTGACATAATAATAGGTATCAGAAAAATCCACTTTTTGCAACAAACGTATGGTCTTGTTGAATTCCTTTTTGTGAAAGTGCAAAGTTGCCAAAGTATAATTGTACATATTTTCTCTGTGTTTCTCTACAATCTTTTTTCGGTACTTTGAAATAAAGGATTCCGCATAATCAAACTTTTTGAGGCGACTACTCAATAACACAATGTTGTAATAATTCCAATAGGGCAATTCGTCATTTTCAAGCAACAAATCCCGTTCGAGCATTTGATTGTACAAGTCAAACAGTTTTTCATTGTAAGCTGCATTGCCTGTATTGATCTTTTTGACACAATAATTTAAGGCATAAACATACATATTGATTAGCTCCGATTTCTCAAAACGTTCCTTGTGCAAATTCAACTGCTCAAACAACAAATCATAGTATTGTTCTTCTTTAGGGCTACTCAACAATTTATAGATAAGGTAGTAGATATAAATAATGGGAACATCTTGTAGATGATTGGCCTCAATCAAATCCAAGATTTCTTGTGTGAGTATGGGTTGATAATCGCTAACATAGACATTGTTGTAATTGGCAATCAAACAGGCATAACGCAATTTATTGGCAATGTAAAACTTATCCATATAATCTACTGTTGTAGACAAAGGCTTGCTTTCTTTATTGGCACGACTAGATTCAAGGTCCGCCAAATTGTCATTGATGACATATTGATGCAACAGAAATTGAATATTCTCGATTTTTTGAGCAGACAATTTTTTTTGATACTTGGAAAAGTGACTGTCAAAGAGTTTGTAGAGCTTGCGGTCTTTGTAGACTTCAAGAAAAAGTTGGTTTTGTATAGATAAGTTTTGCTCAAACCTTTTTTGAACCATATAACGCTCCAAGAGCTTGCTCAAATCTGACATAATATAACGCAAGGCTGTTTCATCCAGCTTTTTTTTGCTTGGAAAAAGTTGAATGGCCTCGTTGCGGTCCAAGTATTTGCCACTATAATTGGGATGATCTTGGGTACAATACTCAAAAAACTCCAATAGTTGTACATCATTGTTGAAATAAGGTGATGTAAGAAACACCTTAAAATCCTTAATTTCCTTATTACTGAAGGTTTGCAGCAAGCGTATTAGTTTGCTTTTATACATAGGTTTTTGTGTCCGACTTTGTCAAAGAATGAAAAAAATATTGATTATTTGCTTCAAATATTATATTTTTCTACTAGAAATTTACACTAAAGCAAATATTTTTTTCGATAAACGCAGCAAGCCAAAATGTTAAAAATTATTGAAAATCAATAGTTTAGGACTTTTTCAATGTCTTTTTTTTTACAAAAAATCTCCGATAAAGTCTAAAAAGTGTTGTTTTTTTGCTAAAAAAATGGCTGTATCTTTCTGGCAGAAATTAAATTATGGTTCTTTGGTGTTCACCACACTTAATGCCAAAGAACAAAGAATATTAGATATTTCGTTTTTAAAAAAAAGCCTATGAAACGCATATTTTTACACTTTTTAGTCACAGGGCTGCTGTTTAGTCTCTTCAGTTCTTCAGCAACAGCACAAGTCATCAACACACTCAATGCCTTTAGAGATGTAAAGCCAGTTATTGATATTTTGGCAGACAAAATCGAGGTATTGGATGCAACAGTCCTACAGCCAGTAGAGAACAGCAACCAAGATGGGACCATTTACTTAGAAGGTTCCTCAGAAGCCAATGGTAATGCAGAAGAATCAAATGTACCGACCACTAAAATAGAAAGCAAAGAATTGCAAAGCAATGAGCTTTTGGATGAGCTAGTGACCAATGATACAAATGAAAAAGAAGAGGGGCATAGTGTAGAAGATTTGGGACTCAAATCCATTACCATCTATCCCAACCCTGCTTTGTATGACATCAATATAGAGTTTGGAAAATATGGCAATTATGAAATCAATCTCTATAATTTGGTGGGACAATTAGAATTCCGCCAAGTTGTCGAAGATGTGGTCTATCACAAATTGGATATATCAAACTTAAATGAAGGCATCTATCTACTGCAATTGGTAGATGGGGAGAAAGTGACCACCCATCGAATAAAGGTGGCTCGTTAAGACCTTCAAAAGGCAATTATGAAAACGAAATAACTCTTAAAAACCCCGCTCAATTTATTGAGTGGGGTTTTTATTTTTATATATAAAGGTGACACCTTTCCAATCTCAATATACAAATAAGATTATTCTAAAATTAAAGGTGTCACCTTTGACAACAAGATTGATTGTTTATTGGACGGAACGTTGGGGGCTTCGTTTGCAAAGTGTCTCCCCGCTATCCATTCCAAGCCTGCGGGCGTCCCGATTCTCGGGATCGCCCCTACGCAGGGCTTTCCATTACTATCGGGCGTAATTGGTCGAGTTTGGTCCCTTGTCGAAAGGCTTTGGCTCTGATAATCTCTAGAAGTATTAACTCAAAAACAAGCCATATAAGACAATATATCAAGCATGTTTTTGAGAAAAAATGACAAGACTCAAATCCTGTTTTCTGATAAACCCTGATTTGAGTCTTTATTTTATTTTGATTAATAACTTGATTATCAGTATTTTAGATGTTTTTGTGACAATTGAGCTAGGGAATACATGACCGATAAAGTGGCTGATTTTGCCATTTTTTTGTTTTTGGAATGAGCTTTATTTCAAGCTATCTTTAAATAAAAAAAGGAAATGAAGCAAGTAATAAAAAAATCAGTGTTCCCTCTGTTGGTAATTATACACATTATAATACGCTTTGTATTCAGTGACACGATGGGTTTTAGCAATCAAGATTTGGTTTCTGTATCAGAACAAACGCCTAATCAAGCGCTGGTAGAGAAAGAGAGTAATACAGAAAACAACGACCCCCTACCTAATGAACAGGAAGCAGTCTTGGTTGCTTATGTAAAAAAGTAAGAAAGTAAATGTAAAGCAAATAAGAAATCAAAAATTGTCAAAGAACTAAAATATAACAATATGGAAGGAATTATTTGGTAATCGAATAGATAAGTGTATAGCACTGACACAAGTGGCAGCCATAATAAAGCAATGTTCACGGTTTTATCTAGCCCAAATGAACCGAAGACAGTGTACCTAATAGGCTGGCACTTGATGTTCAGTGTTTTTTATGGGAGGGGTAAATAGAGACTTATTTCAGCTTTAAGATCACTATGTATTTGTTTTTTATTACTTCTGTTTTTAGGTCAAACTTTTTATGATAGGCCAATTCCAATCTTGATCGCAAATTTTGTAAGCCAATCTTATGGGAACTTTCACTTTCATTTTCTTTTAGGAAGTTTTCAGTCACGAAGGAGATGTGAGGCTCCTCCAATTTTAATTGAAACAAAATAGGTGTTTTGTTTTTTTGACTTACGCCATATTTAAAAGCATTTTCGACCAATACAATCAAGCTTAATGGTAAAATTTGTACATCCTTAAAAGCCCCTTCTTTTTCAAACTGAATGGGATAATCCTCTCCTAATCTCAATTTTTGTAAAGCAATATAATCCTCAATAAAAGCCACTTCCTCTGTCAAGCTTACCATTCTTTTCAAACCTTGGTTTATGGGATACCGCATAATTTCGGACTGACTGCATTCTATCGACCACAGCTTGATTGTCGGGATTGCCATCTTCGTCATTGTCGAGGTATTGGGCCATAATATTGGCGGCATGTAACAATTTGCTATCTTCAACCTGAGCAACGGCGTAAATGTCAATGCCAAATACGACCACTTTTCGGTTGAAATCAGAGAAGTTATCATCTGAGTGGGCTACAATGGTAAAATTAGGATCATTTCCAGCCTCAACAGGAGTGTTGGAAGTCATATCATCATCTTTGCTACAGGCACTTGTAAGGAGCAAAACAAACATTAGAAAACACATTTGAAACAATTTTATTTTTGAATATTTTTATGAAGTAAGTAGTCTGACATAATTAAGGTTATATTTGGGATGAGCTTATTTTTGAGCTTATACAAGGCGAAAAACGCAGTCCTAGCAGAGCTAAGGCGAGTATTTTCAACGAAGTAGAAGCCAAAAAGAAGCCATCAAAAATGTTAAGATAAATTTGTCTGACTACTTAATTAAGTTTATTACTTTAAAAACAGCTAAAATTAAGAATACCCTATATGGAAATAGGTCATAAAAAAAGAATGAGAAAAAGTGTAGACAAATGAGGAAATATGTAGACGAATGATTGGCTTATTTTCTTGTTGTGGAGCATTGTTTTGTCCCAATTGGTGCAGGTGGTGTGCTTTGTTGACTGCTTTTAAGAAACGTTCGAAGCGAATGGGTTTTACCAAATAATCCAAAATGTCCAATTCGTAGCCTTGCAAAGCATATTCTTCATAAGCGGTGGTAAAAATAACTTTGGGTTTATTGTCTAATGATTTTAATAATTCTATTCCTGTAATATCTGGCATTTCGACATCTAGGAACAACAAATCTATATCAGTGGTATTCAATAATTGAAGCCCTTCAAAGGCATTGGTAGTGGCAAGTTTGAGGTGTAGAAAGGGAATTTTACTGACGAAATTGCTCAGTATTTTGATGGCAGGTTGTTCATCATCTATTATAATGGTATTCATTTTTTTTGAGGGACTTAAACGAACTTATTAAACAGCTTGAATTTGAAGGGAGGCAACAAAGTCATCTGACAATACTCCCAATTCATTGAGCGCAGCATACATTTGTTGAGGGCTTTCGACCAGAATTCCTGTCATACCCACTTCCTCACAAGCGGTGATGTTTTCCTTTTTGTCATCCAAAAAAACGACTTTTTCGGGAGCAATATTCAATTCCTTACAAGCGGCTAAATAGATGGCTTTGTCTGGTTTGGCAGCTCCCAAGCCATGAGAGGTCAGGGTTGCCTCAAAATACTCGTACATCCATTTGAATTGTACACTCCAGACTTTTTCGTGGGAACTGTTGGTGTTAGAGAGAGCTGCAATACGGTATGCTTTGTGTAGTTCAGCAACAACCTCTTGTATACCTGGAAGGTTGTCCAAGTAAATCTCATTCCAGCCAATAAAAAATTCTTGAGTACTTAGAGGAATGTCCAACATTTTAGAGACATGTTGGGCATACTCAGCTTCCGAAATAAGCCCCCGTTCAAACTTGTGGTGGGCGTTTTCTTTAAAGACAAATTTACTTTTGAGGATTTGCCAATCGACCTCCCTTAATTTTCCCCAATATTTAAAACATTTGTCAAAATCAATGTAGAAGATGGTATTGCCCAAGTCAAAGAGAATGACTTCAAATTTCTGTGCCATTTAAATGGTTTTTACTTTATAACCTAGTCCCTCCAATATGCCAGCAATCTTGCTACGAAAATCGCCTTGGATGATGATGTCACCATCTTTGGAAGAACCACCCACACCACATTTGCTTTTGAGGGTTTTGGCGAGACTTTTCAAATCTTCGTCCGTTCCCACAAAGCCTGTGACAAGGCTAACTTGCTTGCCTTTTCGTTGTTTCTTATCCAAAGAAACCCGCAATTTTTGTTGGGCGGGTGGAAGGGTTTCGACTTCTTCATCGCCTTCCATATCGTAATCGTAGTCGGGATCAGTAGAGTAAACAACCCCAATTCTTTTTGTCTTATTTTTTGCCATTTTACAAAAATCCTTTTTTGAGTTCGAAGCTATTGTTGCCAATTTTTTTGCCTTTGTGGTACAATTCCAAAGAATAAATACCAGGAGCGTATTCTGTATTTTGAATCCAAGTGGTACAATAAGTTCTACGTTTTTCAAATCCACTTACATCTTTACTTAATGAATAGTTCAGCATTTTATCTGAGTTTGCTACTTGGAATTTACCAGAACCACCTTCACCCAAAGACAAAGTTACTCCTTCAGGGGTTAAGATTCTAATGTGGACTTCTTCGTTGGTATCAATGGTGGTATGTGGCATAATGTCAAAACAGATGTTGAGTTCATCTACTTTTTTTGCCGTAGTGGTTTGTACCCTTTTGTCGTTTTTCTTTACTTTGATGCCTTCTCCTACAATATTGCTGGATACCAAAACCTTAGAACGTTCCACCGTTGCTTCTAACTCAGCCTTTTCTTCTTCCAAATCAGCTTTTTTCTCTTGTAATTCTACTTTTTCCTCTTCCAAGGCACTTTTTTCAGCATCTTTGATGACCACTGTTTGTTGCAAATTTTGGTTGGCTTGTGAAAGTTCAAAATTGGCGTTTTCCAGTTGTTGGATTTGAGCTTGGTAACTTTCGGCCTGCCCTCGTAACTGGCTCAACAAGGCACGGGCATTTGCCAAATCCTTTTTGCTGACATTGGATTTGGAAAGTAAACTACTGATTTGAGATTTTTGTGACTCGATTTCTTCTTGCATACCACCCAACTGCCCAGAGAGTTCTTGATTTTCTTTTTGAATTTTATCCAAGACAGCAATGGTTTCATTGTATTCGACTTGCAATTGGTTTTTTTCGTCCACCAATGAAATACCTTGTTCTTTTAAAACAGTATTTTCTTTTCTAGTTTTGTAGTTGTGATAAAACAAAAAACCATTGACCAATAGCAATGCAGCTATCAAAAAAATGTAGAGCGCAACATTTTTATTATTGTTTGAGGAATTGTAATTTGTCATGAGTTTACCATAGTTTGGGCGTTAATTTAATAATGTCCGTAATTTAAGCATAAAAACGAAAAAAATGCAAATATTTGACCAAGATTACTGGGAAAAAAGATACAATAAAGAGGAAACGGGATGGGACATTGGTTACCCTAGTACTCCCTTAAAAACCTATTTTGATCAGTTGACCCAAAAAGACCTCAAAATATTGATTCCTGGAGGCGGGAATGCTTATGAGGCTGAATATCTTTTTCAATCTGGTTTTGCCAATGTTTATCTATTGGACTGGTCAATAACTGCTTTACGAAATTTTAAGAAAAGAGTTCCTAATTTCCCTGAAGAACAATTGATAGAAGCTGATTTTTTTAAGCATACAGGACAATATGATTTGATTGTTGAGCAAACGTTTTTTTGTGCCTTGCCCAAAGAGATGCGGACCCAATATGCCCAAAAGATGTTTGAATTGTTGAGACCCCAAGCTAAATTGATTGGACTCTTGTTTAATAGAGAATTTGAAAAGGAGGGCCCTCCTTTTGGTGGAAGCATCGAAGAATATCAAAACCTATTTGCTCCCCATTTTAATATTTTGGTATTGGACGATTGTTACAATTCCATTCCTCCCCGACAAGGAGCAGAAGCATTTATTATTGCCCAAAAATAATGTAGGGACGTCCTGGGTGTCATTTTGGTATGACGACATGTAGTTCCAATAAGAATCAAGCAAAAAACGAAACGACGAAGGACATAAAGAACCGAGCCTACGCCCGATAGCAACGAATACCTGCCGCCGAAACAAGTGGCTGTAGTAGGAAGTGCCGACGGCTGACGGTAGGAAGACAAGGCACGACCTTACGAAAGCACTTGGTGAGGGGGCAAGTAGTAGTGTATAGCGGGTATACACCATGCAAACGAAGCCGCTAACATTCCGTTCAAAAAAATCATTTTGACCCAACAATGACACAATAATTTTCCTTTGACTTATAGCTGACACAAAGCCCTATCATTGCATTTATATTTAGAGCATGTTAGGAATTA
>JAHDIA010000210.1 GCA_020631035.1 Chitinophagales bacterium
GGCAAAAGGAATTGGTTCGGTTGTATTTGGTGAAGAAAACTTGGGAGAAGGGTCTTCTCGTGAGCATGCAGCAATGGAGCCACGTTTCTTGGGTGTGAGAGCAGTCATTGTTAAATCATTTGCTCGTATCCACGAAACCAATCTCAAAAAGCAAGGAATGCTTGCATTGACCTTTGCCAACAAAGAGGATTACGAGAAGGTAAAAGAAGACGACACAGTTGATATCTTGGGCTTGACCGAATTTGCCGAAGACAAGCCATTGACGATTGTCTTGAACCACGCAGATGGAACAAGTGATCAATTCGAGGTCAACCACTCTTACAATGAGGCACAAATCGAATGGTTCAAATTGGGTAGTGCCTTGAACCTCATCAAGAAGCAACAAAACGCTTAGGAATGTTGAAAAAATGAATTAAAATCACATTGCAAAAGCCGTCTCATTTCAATGAGGCGGCTTTTTCTTTTAAATTAGAATGAGAAAAGGTACAGGGCAATAAGGAGCAGCACGCTTTGCCAACTCATAATCCCAAATTTATAATTCACAATTTGCAAAGGAACACAGCACGTTCTGCTAATTCACAATTTGTATTTATAGGACGGAACGCTCAGGACTTTCAACCGATGGCGACTCCCCGCTATCCGCTACTATGGCGGCATTGGGGAAAAATTACATTACTCCGCCACGCCAGTACAGATCTTGCATGCAAGGTCTCTACGCACCACTGGGAATAATGCCGCCATATCCACTACTATCGGGCGTATTAGGCATGCTCACTCCTCCGTCGAATTTTGAATTCGCTTCGGCGGTCCGATTCAATATTAAATTTTTAATCAACATGAAACCTTTTTACTTAAAATCAGTATAAATAAACATCTCCATAATTTTCTCCCCAAATACATATCTGCATATTCTTAATGGGAAATTTTTCCCAAACTGGGAAAAACTCGTATCCGCCTTTGGATAGGAGCAACATTTGTTGCATACCTATTAATCAATACCTTTATTATTATTTTCCAAGATATTTTTTTTTGGTACACCTTTTGAGTAACAACAAGAGGAGCAGAGGCATTTTTAAATTTAACAAATTAAAAGTGTGACAAATAAAAGACCCATTGGTCTATAAACGTGAAAGCGATGATTTGATAAATGTGAAAGTGATGATGTGATTTTTAGACGACGACTTATCCACTCCACCCACACCCTCTACAATTAAATTTTTATCCCTCACTATTTAGTGCCCTTGTAATTTGTGTTTTCCCAAGAGTCTCCCCCTCTTAAATATAACCATTTACACATCTTTATTTCGATGTGCATTTGTATCAAAAACAAATGTGCAAATGGATGTATAATGTTTAAGATATAAAGACGATAAAACAATACGACAAATACCAAATACGACTATAAAATAAAACAATAATAACGACTTATGAAAGACATTGACAACTTGAAGGGATGCCATAGGCAGACCCATCACAAAAAAAACGTTCTTTTTGTTGTCATAATGTGTATGCTCTCAACACTTACCTTATTAGAGAGTCAAGCACAGGTTTCTGGAACAGCATTCCAAGACTTCAATCAAAGCGGCACCCAAGATGCGGGAGACGCTGGAGTTTTTGGTTTGACTGTAGTCGGAACAGACGAAAATGACAACACCATAACAACAACAACTGATGTAAATGGAAACTATACCTTAGACATCTCCGATTGTACTGGAGAAGTAAGGGTCGAGTTTCTATTAAATGATTTTAATGCGGCCAATGATGGTACCGCATATAGCAGTTTTGCTGGAAGCCAAAATGGAACAAGTGTAACTTTTGTTCCTTGTGGCAGCAACAATGTAAATTTTGGTTTGGCTTATGAAGGAGAATACTGCGAAGCCAATCCTTTTGTTGCAGTACCTTGTTTTGTAAATGGTGATCCAATGGGCGGAGGCAGTGCTGCGGCACCCGACGCTTTTGTTGCTTTCGAATACGATCGAAGCGGCAATGGAGCCAATTATTTAACAGATCCTCCAACAGCGGGAGATGGTGGTTTTGCGACAGTACTTGCTTCTGCTATGGAAGTTGGAGCTGTTTGGGGTGTTGCCTATGATTATCGTTCCGAAAACATCTTCACTTCGGCAGTCATTAGAAGACACTCTGGTTTTGGTCCTTTGGGCATTGGTGGTATTTATACCATTGATCCTCAAACAGGTAACATCAATAACTTTTTTGATGTAGCAGAGTGTACCAATGTTGGTTCGGTAGATCGTTCAGATTTGCCAGCAGACAAAACGCTAGAAAGTGATGATCTAGAAGCTTTTGCTAGTGTGGGAAAACAAGGACTGGGAGACATCGACATATCTACAGATGGTACCGCACTTTGGACGACCAATCTAAATGCAAAAGAATTGGTTAAGATAGATATTAGAAATACTTCTATGGATGCTGTCTCTGCTCCAGCTTGCTCAGATGTAACTACTTACGATATTCCAACACCTTGTGGAGGAGAATCTCGCCCTTGGGCAATCAAATACTACCGTGATAAAGTTTATGTAGGTTTGGTTTGTTCTGGTGAAAATGGAGGTGTACTGGAATCTTATGTATACGAGTTTGATCCAGTTACTGAAAGCTTTACTCAAATACATAACGAGTTATTAGATTATGACAAAGGATGTACGACTTTTGCTTTAGAGTGTAGTTGGAATCCTTGGACAGATGATTTTGATGCCATTACCTTTACGTATTTAAATCAAGAATTTGCTCATCCACAACCTATTTTAACAGATATAGAATTTGATGCCAATGGCTCTATGATTTTAGGTTATGGAGACCGTTTGGGTTTCCAATCGGGAACACGTAACAATTGGAATCTTTCTACTGGAACAGAATTGTTGAGTGGAAATAGTGGAGGGGATATTAGATATGCTTATTATGATCCAATATCAGATCAATACATTTCAGAACAAAATGGCAACTTAGTAGATGCAAATGGAAATATTGTTTTGGAGGGTTGTAGTACAGGGGGGAACAATGGTACAGAATTTTTCTGTGGCGACCTCTGGGCTGGAGGTAATGGAGAGTTTCACCATGAAACCTTTATTGGTGGTTTGGCAGTATTACCAGGAAGCAATCAAGTATTAAGTTCTGTATTCGATCCAACTGAAGAGGCTTTTGCTGGTGGGGTAAAAACCTTGAACCTTTTAGATGGTTCTGCTGATAATGGATACGCTGTCTTCTATAATGCCAATACACCTGAGGAATCTTTTGGTAAATCAGCAGGGATTGGAGATGTAGAAATTTTATGTGGACCAGCCCCCATCGAAATAGGAAACCGTGTATGGATTGATGCAGATAAAGATGGCATTCAAGATCCAGGTGAAATGCCTATTGAAGGAGTAGAGGTGGAATTGTTCAAAGATGGACAGTTGATTGGTACTACCTTTACTGCTGCTGATGGAACCTATTACTTCAATGAATCCAATGTGGATGGTGGTTTGCTTCCTTTTATGGAGTACAAAGTATGCATCCCAGCTACTGAATTAGATGGAGCAACTTTAGGCAACTACAACTTAACAGATGCAGATGCTGGTAACAATGACGCAATTGACAATGATGCTAGTTTGGACAATCAAGGAAATGCCAGTATTTCTTTTACAACTGGAGACTATGGACAAAACGATCATTCTTTTGATTTTGGTTTTGTAGAGCGTCCAACAGAATGTCAAGTTACTTTTGAAACAATGAATCCTATGTGTGGTGAATGCAATGGTTCTTTGACCTTAAACGCACCAGAGGAATTGATAGATGGAGTAAACCAGTGGTTGTTTGAATTGTATGACAATGCAAACTTAGAGGGAACTCCTGTAGAAACAAATGCGACGCTTTTGCCACCAGAAACTTTGTCGCAATTGTGTCCTGGAACCTATAGTTTTAGAGTGACAGGAATGGCTGGAGATATAGAGGGGTGTACAGAAGAATTTACAGATATAGTATTAGAAAATATAGGTGATTTACAGGCAGAAATTGTGGCAACAATGGATGCGGACTGTGGGGAGACAAATGGTTCTATTACCTTGTCTGCTGGTGGAGATGGAACATTTACTTATACCTTAAATCCTGGTAATACAGTAATTGAAGGAGGCAATTTTATCACTTTTGATAATTTGGGAATGGGAACTTATACCTTTACCATCGAAAGTGAAGAAGGATGTACTGCTGTTGTAGACAATATTGTTTTGGCAGGACCAGATGCTCCTGCATTGTCTTTTGAACCTGCTGAAGTAGATTGTGATGGAGCCAATGGTGCATTGACTGCAAGCATTGAAGGGGGAGAAGCTCCTTATCAGTTTATGTGGAGTACGGGTATTTCGGAAGAAACGGATGGAATGTCTACAGTTGAAAACCTTGTAGCTGGTTTGTATAATGTAACTGTAGTAGATGCGGCAGGATGTGAAGTAGAGGCGAGCTTTACCCTACAACCCAAAACACCTATCAATATATACATTGCTAGTCAGATGGATGCCGATTGTGAAGGCAACAACAATGGTTCGGCAGCAGTGAATATCAGTGGAGGCAATGGCGACTATACAGTTGTTTGGACCTTGGGAGGCGAAGAGATTGTTACAGGCGCAATGGCATCAGATTTGGGTGCTGGTTTCTACATTATTACAGTAACAGATGGAAATGGATGTGAAAACTCTTTGGGCGTTCAAATCAATGAAGGCGATCTACCTGCTCCTGTCATTAGTGCCCCAACAACAGAATTGTGTGAGGGCGAAACAGTGACACTACAAGCTCTAGGAATGGGTGGTTCTAGTTTTGAATGGTTTGAAGGAATGCCTTCTACAGGTACAAGTCTTGGAGCAGGAACTACTCTAGAAGTAAGTGAGCCAGGAATGTATTATGTAGTTGAAAGAAATACAGATGATTGTGAGGCTACTTCTGAAGCAATTGACATTGCTTTTGAGGCTTGTGAAATAGATTTGGAATTGACCAAAGAAGTTGATGTAAATACTGTACAGGTAGGAGATCAAATTACTTATACCGTAACAGTCGTCAATCAAGGACCTGCTATTGCAACTGGTGTTGAAGTGATAGATATATTGCCAACTCAAGTAGCATTTGTAAATGCTTCTGGTCCATACAATGCAACAACAGGCTTGTGGACAATTGGAACATTAGACGTAGACGAATCAGTCAATTTAGACATAACAGTAGAAATTGTTGAAGGAGGAGAAATTGAAAACGTAGCACAAGTAAGTGCTGCCAATGAAGAAGACATTGATTCTACACCAGGCAATGATGATGGTGACCAAAGCGAAGATGATGAAGATGGTGTGGTTATTTCAAGTGAGGATTTGATAGATTTAGAATTGGACAAAGATGTGGATGCATCAGAAGTGCAAATAGGAGATGTAGTAACCTATACCATCTCAATCGTAAATGATGGTCCGAGTCCTGCAACAGGAGTTGAAGTAACAGATGTGTTGCCAACTCAGGTAGAAGAAATTTTTGCAGAGACGTCACAAGGAAGCTTTGTGAGTTCTGTTTGGACAGTTGGAGATTTGGCTGTTGGACAAACGGAGACTTTGGAGATAGAAGTATTGATTGTAGAAGCTGGACAAATTTCAAATATTGCCGAAGTGAGTGCAGCGGACCAAACAGATGTTGATTCTACACCAAACAATGATGATGGTGACCAAAGCGAAGATGATGAAGATGGAGTAATGTTGAACAGTGTACAAATTGATTTGGAATTGACCAAAACAGTCAATGTTGAAGAGGTAACAGTTGGAGATCAATTTACTTATACCATCTTGGTAGAAAACAAAGGACCAGACAATGCCACAGGTGTGGAGGTGTTTGACCAATTACCTGCTGAATTAATGTACATCAGTTCAACGGGTGCTTATAGTCCTGGAACAGGAATTTGGTTCATTGGTGATTTGCCAAATGGAGCTTCTACAAGCATTGACATTACAGTGGAATTGATCGAAGAAGCAGAAATGATTACCAATACAGCGCAAGTAAGTGCGGCAGACCAACCAGATATTGACTCTACGCCTAACAACGATGATGGCGACCAAAGTGAAGATGATGAAGACAAAGCCATCATTAATGGAACAGGTTTGGTAGATTTAGAATTGAGTAAGTCTGTAAGTGAAAGTTTTGTCAATCTTGGAGAAGAGGTGAGTTGGACCATTGAAGTAATTAACTTGGGTCCTTCTACAGCAACCAATGTAAGTGTAAGCGATGCCATTCCAGATGGTTTGACTGTTTTGAATGTATCGCCTTCAACTGGTACATTTGACAGTGGTATTTGGACAATTGGTACATTGCCAGTAGGAGTAACTCGTAGCTTGCTAGTTACAACAACAGTAGATGGAGTAGGACCTTACACCAATATAGCCGAAGTTGCAACACACGACCAAGTAGATATTGATTCTTCACCAGGAAATGACGATGGAGACCAGAACGAAGACGATGAGGACAGTGCAACAGTTCAAGCTTACCAAATCGATTTGGAATTGACCAAAGAAGCGAATGTGACACAGGTAGTCTTGGGAGAAGAATTTACTTATACGGTTACTGTGAAAAATGAAGGACCAAGTGATGGTACAGGAATTTCTGTGCAAGACAACCTACCAGCTTGTATTTCATTTACAGAAGCATATACTTCTCAAGGATTTTACAATCCTCAGTCTGGAAAATGGTACATTGGTGCGCTAGATGCAGGCGAGGAAGCAGTGATAGACATTGCTGTTGTCGTAACAGAAGAATGTGATACAATTATAAATATTGCACAAGTAATCGAAGCAGACCAACCAGATGTAGATTCAACACCAGGCAATGATGATGGAGATCAAAGCGAAGATGACGAAGACAATGCCCCAGTAGAGATTGTGCCACTAGGTTCAATAGGTGATTTTGTATGGCACGATGAAAATGCTGATGGAGTACAAGATCCAGGTGAAGAAGGCATTGCTGGTGTAGAAGTAATATTAACTTACCCAGATGGTACTATGGATACAATGTATACCGATGCCAATGGAAACTATTTATTTGGAGATTTAATACCAGGAGATTATGTAGTTACAGTTGGAGAAGGACCAGATGATTTCGGTTTAACCACTGATGGTACGGATGAAGTAAGTTTGGCACCAGGTGAAAACTATGAAGATGCTGATTTTGGATTTGACTTTGCTTCTCTAGGGGATTATGTGTTCTTTGATGAGGATGCGGATGGTATACAAGATCCAAACGAATCAGGAATAGAAGATGTAGTGGTGAATTTATATGACGCAAATGATTTAACAACACCAATCGCATCAACCAATACCGATGGTGCAGGTTTGTATGTTTTTGATATGCTAGATCCAGATATGGATTACATTGTAGAGTTTGTTGCTCCTGAAGGCTTCCAACCAACAGAACAATCAGGCAATGCAAGTGATGGAACAACTGATGATAGTGATGCCAATCAAGATGGTTTGACAGATGCGATTGATTTGGATGCAGGGGAAGATGATTCAAGTATTGATGCTGGTTTTGTACCATCAGGTTCAATAGGTGATTTTGTATGGCACGATGAAGATGCTGATGGAATACAAGATCCAGGTGAAGAGGGTATTGCAGGAGTAGAAGTGATTTTAACTTACCCAGATGGTACTATGGATACAATGTATACCGATGCTAATGGTAATTATTTATTTGATGACTTGCCAGCAGGTGATTACATTGTGACAGTAGGAGAGGGACCAGGCAATTATGCATTGACAACATTGGGAACAGATAATGTAAGCTTGGCACCAGGTGAAAACTATGAAGAGGCAGATTTTGGATTTGATTTTGCTTCTTTGGGAGATTATGTATGGTTTGATGAAAATGCAGATGGGTTCCAAGATGCAAGCGAGATGGGTATTCAAGATGTGCTTGTAAATTTATATGATGCAAATGACCTCAATACACCTATTGCAACAACTGCGACAGATGCTACAGGTTTTTATTTATTTGATGTACTAGACCCAGCATTGGATTATGTAGTAGAATTTGAGTCACCAGATGATTATGCACCTACTCAACAAACAGGAAATGCCAGCGATGGAACACCAGATGATAGTGATGCAGCAATGGATGGGTTTACAGATGTGATTGACTTAAATCCAGGTGAAAATGATCCGACGATTGATGCAGGATTTACTATGCTAGGTTCAATAGGTGATTTTGTTTGGTTAGATGAAAATGCAGATGGAGTACAAGATGTAGGAGAAGAAGGTATTGCTGGAGTAGAAGTAATATTGACCTATCCTGACGGTACTATGGATACAACTTATACTGATGCCAATGGCAATTATGTATTTGATGGTCTTCCTGCTGGTGATTATACGGTAATGGTAGGAGAAGGACCAGACAATACTGATTTGACCACAGCTGCTACAGATGAGGTAAGTTTAGGAGCAGGGGAAGATTATGTAGATGCTGACTTTGGTTTTTATTCAGCAGGATTGGGTGATTATGTATGGTTAGATGAAAATGCCAATGGTCTTCAAGATTCAGATGAAGAAGGCATTGCTGATGTAGTAGTAAATTTATACGATGCGTCTGATTTGATGACTCCATTGATGACGACCAATACAGACAACAATGGTTATTATCAATTTATTGGTTTAGATCCAGCAACAACTTACATAGTAGAGTTTGTTGCGCCAGAAGGATTTGAGCCTACTCAGCAAACAGGAAATGCCAGCGATGGAACACCAGATGATAGTGATGCAGATGAAAATGGTTTGACAGATGCTATAGACCTAAATGCGGGTGAGTTCGATCCAAGCATTGATGCTGGATTTATCGGATTGGGTTCAATTGGAGACTTTGTATGGTTAGACGAGGATGGTGATGGAGTACAAGATCCAGGTGAGATGGGTATCGAAGGTGTAACAGTTACTTTGACTTATCCTGATGGCACTATGGAAACAATTACTACTGATCCAGATGGTATGTACATTTTTGAAGATCTTCCTGCTGGTGACTATACTGTAACAGTTGGTCCTGGTCCTGATG
>JAHDIA010000211.1:0-4865 GCA_020631035.1 Chitinophagales bacterium
ATAGCAGCACTCTGACGAGTATTTTTAACGATGTAAATCGAAAAATGTCGACGTCCAAAACGATAGGTTATTATTTTATCATTACTAAAACTAATTGCTTATTTTTGTGCAAAAAAACAACATTCATTACAAAATAATTACAATATACTATGTCAGAATACTTTAGCAAAGTACAAGGCTACCTCATTGATTTAAACTTGATGATCAGCCACGAAGACGAAAGCGAAATGCTTTTGGTTGTTAATGATGAAGACAATGGAGTTTCTCATCTCAACATTTTGGTTGATGAACCCATTGTTGTCATCGAACAATTTTTATTTGAGTTAAAAGAGGACTCCTCAGACGTTTTGAAGGATATTTTAAAGAAAAACCGTGAAATCATACACGGTGCAATGGTATTGGACGAATCAGGTACCAAAGTCTTGTTTAGAGACACCCTTCAAATCGAAAACTTGGACCTCAATGAGTTAGAAGCTTCTATCAACTCTTTGAGTGTTTTGTTAAGTGAATACACTGAGCACATTATCCAATTTGCCAAGGTGTAATGTAAATCACGGAACCATCTTCAATTAGCAAACAAAAAAATTTCACAATGAACATATTCAAAAGAATTTTTAGACTTTTCTGGGCAGAGACCAACAATGCCATTGAAAAACTAGAAGAGCCCATCAAAATGACGGAGCAGGGCATCCGTGACCTCAAAAAAGACCTCAACAAAAGTATTGAAGCATTGGCGAGTGTAAAAGCAATGTCTATCAAAGCAGGTAAGGAAAAAGAACAATATGCCAACAAAGCCAAAGACTACGAACGCAAGGCTATGTTGTTGTTGCAAAAAGGTCAAAATGGACAGATGCCTGCCGCAGATGCCGATAGATTGGCAAAGGAAGCTTTGACCAGAAAAGCTGAAAATGCAAAAAATGCCGCTAGAGCAGCAGCAGAACACCAAAAATTACAAACCAATGTGAACAATATGCAGGGCAAGGTACAAAAGTTGCGCTCAAACATTGGTAGCTGGGAAAATGAATTGAAAACGCTCAAATCAAGAGTAAAAGTCAGCGAAGCCAGTAAAAAACTCAACAAGCAATTGTCTGATGTAGATTCTAGCAGTACCATCGCTATGTTGGAAAGAATGCGTGAAAAGGTAGATCAAGAGGAAGCATTGGCCGACTCTTATGAACAATTGGCATTGGAAGCTACTTCGGTTGATGATGAAATTGATAGTGCCATTGGGCAATTAGAAGCTGCCTCTTCTGCTGACGACGATCTGTTGTTACTCAAGCAAAAAATGGGTATGGGCGACAAAACTGCTGATGAAACAACTGACGCACCAGATGCGTAAAAAGCAAACAGAATATATTTAAGGTTTAAAAAGGGTAAACTCCACAAAGAGTTTGCTCTTTTTTTTGCACATTATTTAGAATTATACCTGTATTTGCTTTCATAAGCAATAACAAAGCCGTTATTTTGCAAAATGATGAACTACCCAATTGGTTTACTGAGCTTTTGGCTGCTATTTTGGGGAGTAAATGCTTCTACTTTTGCGCAAGATAATGCTATGAACATTTCTGAAACTCCTCATCCATATCTTTTGGTTTTGGGCATTGCTCAAGATGCGGGTTATCCTCAAGCGGGTTGCCAAAAAGAATGTTGCCAAGCGCATTGGTCTGGCAATCGCAAAAGAGAAAATGTCGTTTGTTTGGCACTGGTTAAAGGCGAACAAACATGGTTGTTTGATGCAACACCCGATATTGGCAATCAATTACAGTTGTTGTCAAACTATCTTCCCAATAAACAGACCTTTGTACCCAATGGTATCTTTTTGACCCACGCCCATATGGGGCATTATACAGGTTTGATGTATCTAGGTCGTGAAGTGATTGGAGCCAAAGACCTTCCTGTATACGCTATGCCCAAAATGCAGGACTATTTGCGCAACAATGGTCCTTGGAGCCAATTGGTTGATTTAAACAACATTGTTTTACAAGAACTCGAAGCCGAAAAATCCGTATCCTTAGGAGATGGACTGAATATTACTCCATTTTTGGTGCCTCACAGAGATGAATTTTCTGAAACGGTGGGATACAAAATTCAAAGTTCAGAGAAGACTGTTTTGTTTATTCCAGATATTGACAAATGGAATAAATGGGACAAAGACATCATTGCTGAAATCAAAAAGGCAGATGCTTTGTTCATTGATGGGACTTTTTATGACAATGGTGAATTGCCCAACAGAGATATGTCGGAAATCCCCCACCCTTTTATTGAGGAAAGTGTGGCATTGTTTGATGCTTTGCCTGCTGTTCAAAAAGCCAAAATTCATTTCATTCACTTCAATCATACCAATCCTGTAATGGACTTGGAAAGTGAGGAACGAAAAACTGTAGAAACCAAGGGGTATAAGATTGCCAATGAAGGAGATATTTTCTCATTGACGAAACCTTAATTTACACACAATTGACATTGACAAAAATATGAGCATACCAACATACGATTACGAAAAAAAACTAGAACGCTTGGTTGATTTCCTAGACCGCCGCCGAGCATTGGGTCAAGGAGTTTGTGCCATTTTTGATATAGGCACCAAAGCTGCAAGAATTTTGGTTGGTCCCAAAGCTGTTCCACCAAATGAAAGAGAATGGTACAACAAATCCTTTTTCAATGATGGCCGCATCTTTAATTTGGGAAGTGCCATAGATACTGAGACTCAAACGCTTCCATTGGATAGTCCTGCCTTAGCTGGTATTGTTCGATTCATCAAAGTGTACCTCGAAGAATTACAAGAAGATGAAATAGACTTGTCAGATGTATTTGTGTTGGGGACGGCTGTTTTTAGATGGATGAAAAATAAAGAGGAGGTATTGAAACACATCCAAGAACAAACAAAGCTCAATCTGATTGTGCTAGAAAAAGAAAATGAGGCTTTGTTGTCTTCTTTGTCTATTTATCACACCAGCAATTACAACTATACTGATAAGGACGAATCAAAACTAGGTGAACAAGATTACATTTTGTTGATCGACCAAGGTGGTGGCTCTACAGAGATTTCGTATTTTTCTCCTAAGAATTTGAGTGTTGGGCAATTGCAATCCATCAATCAGTTGGGCACCATTGCCCTACAAAACGATTTCTTTACACTGGATGAAGAATCACCGATTGATCCTGTTGCCAATATCAATGACATATCGGTCCAGTTCAAACTCATCAATCAATTGATTGACAAAAGACTGGCTGATTGGGATGGATTTCCTGAATTGGAGGGAGCTTCTATTGTAGCTTATGGAATGGGCAGTGCTATGTCTAATTCGCTTCCTGCTGCTAGCAATCACAAAAATCACAATAGAAAAATACAAGTTCAAAACATCAAAAATCGTTTGTATAGTTCGGCTGGTGAGTTGGAGGTACAAATCCAAAGAGTGAACAAACTATACAAATTGCTACAAAACAATGAAAATCCCCAAGATAAATTAAAAAGCAAACTGGTCTTGCTCTATGGTTTGCCCGTTTATTTAAAAATTCTAGAACGCTTCAATTTAGAGGAAATTCGTTTTGCAGGTTATGGCTTGCGTTATGGTGCTTACTTGGCGCATTATGCCTATTTCCAAGACCTCAACAAACTCGCCAATAGTGGTCGTTCTGACAATATTTTTGAAGACATCAACGAGCAGTTTGCAGAATTAAAATTATTGGGGGATGCCGATAATGAGGATGATAAGGCTTTTGCGGAACGCATCTTGAGTGGCATTCAAACCCGTTTGGATCAGATCAATGCTTTGCATACTGAGAATACAACGGAAGCCTCCACCGAAACAGTCAAGAAATTGTTCAACCAATTTATGCAAATCAATTCTAAAGAAGGAAGCAATGAGGATAAGTTAATGGATGCACACGATGTGGTGCGTTCTACTTATATGGAGTTGCGGGGCTTGTAGGTAATTGTGAGTTGTCCTAGTAGATGTGCCTATCCAAACAAATTCAAGATATGTTAAATTTAGGATTTGAAAAGCGTTGACAGTTCATAATATAAAAAAACATAAACATACATTTGTAACTAAAAAGTCAAAAAACACTAAATATTTGACATTCATTCAAATTCAGATTATATTGTAGTTTGCAATTATGTATATACCATAACTCCAACATTTGAAAACCCTAAATTCAATGACATGAACAAATTTTACTATTATTTTGTATTGGTGTCTTTTCTCCTTTTAGGTGTATCTTGTAGCAAAGGAGAGGATACTGTTTTAATTGATGCCAATATAGAAACAGAAGTTATTGTAGAGCAAGCTATTCCTAGTGGCAATACTTTACTTACAAAGCCTTCATACATACAACTCAAATTGGACATCGCACTGTGTTGCAATCCTTGGCAAACAGAACTTCCCTTTGAGGCATTACCAGATCTCAATGAATTTACGATACAAATAGAAGGAATTGTTGATGACTTTTTAACCACAGAAAACATCAATTCTGTAGCTACTCAAGTTGAGCAAACTGGACCTGGTGCTGTTTGTGTTACTTGTTGTGAATGTCCATCAGGCTTTACGGCTTTTGTTGTTGTTCCCCACTATAAGCTTCGCAAAATGCTGTCTTTGGGATTTGAATATCCTTGAAAAAAATTGTGAATTGTAAGTTGTGAATTATGAATTGGCAGAGTGTTATGTACTGTTTTTATAATTGTGAATGGGCTGTAAAAAGCGTAGGATGAGCGGGCGGATGTACTTTGGTGCGCAGAATAAAGCATGCGTTGGTTAACCAGAGTACACGCAGCCTAGAAGCACGCACGATGCACCATAATTCAATTGACGAATGTAGAATGTAGAATGTAGAATTTAGAATGACGAAGGGAACAGGAAATGCAAAGC
>JAHDIA010000211.1:4965-9032 GCA_020631035.1 Chitinophagales bacterium
CATTCGTAACTCATCATTCTACACTCTAAAATCCAAAGATTCGTAACTCGTCATTTTGACGAATGTAGAATTTAGAATGACGAATGGAACAGGAAATGCAAAGCCATTCGTAACTCATCATTCTACACTCTAAAATCCAAAGATTCGTAACTCGTCATTCTACATTCGTAATTCAATCTTACCGATTCTTCCAGTCTTCAAACATCGCCGCTTGCTCCGTTGGAGACATTTCGGATTTGGTGTACATACCCGCCACTTGTCTTTGGCGAAGGGCTTCGTATAAAGTGACTGCACAGGCAACCGAAATATTGAGGCTTTGAATGAGTCCGAACTGTGGAATCACAAAATTGCCATCGGAATAGCCCAAGGCCTCCTCGCTTACGCCATCTTTTTCGTTGCCAAATACCAAAGCAAGGGATTGGGTAAAATCCATTTCGTGTAGGGGAACAGCATTGCTGGAAAGGTGGGTTGTATAGATTTTGTCGTACTTTTTACGGACATCAATAAAGCACTTTTCCAGGCTTTCGTATTGGTGAATGTCGAGCCATTTGTTGGCACTGGCTGAGCTACGTTTGCCCATTCTCTGATCTTTTTTGACCACTGAGTTGACAATGTACACCTCTTTGACGCCCACTGCATCACAGGAGCGCAAAACTGCTGAAATATTGTGGGGATCGTGTACATTTTCCATCACTACTGTCAAACTGATTTGCTTGTGAGCGATTACTTTTTTTAACTTTTCTTCCCGTTCTGGTGTCATACTCTTAATTTTGTCCTTCTTTATCCTAAAGTGTGGAAATTACCACATTTGATGGTAAGTAATGGTAAAAAAAACAATTTTTGTTAAACAAAGATACAGTTAGCAACTGATTTCTGGCGTGAATGCGTTGATTAACATAACAAGTTTAAGGAAACTTACTTGACAATTTGAAGTAAACATACTTATGAAAAAAATAGATAAATTGTTGTTGAAAGCGTTTGTAGGGCCATTTATAGTGACCTTCTTTATCTCCCTATTCGTTTTCATTATGCAGTTTTTCTGGAAATACATCGACGATTTGGTGGGAAAGGGCTTGGAATTGTCAGTTATTGCTGAATTGACTTTTTATTTGTCAGCGACCATCGTTCCTATGGTGATTCCCTTGGCGATACTCTTGGCGTCTATCATCACCTTTGGTAATCTGGGAGAGCATTATGAATTGGTCGCGCTCAAATCGGCGGGGATTTCGCTCCACCGTTTTGTATTGCCGCTTTTCTTTGTGATTTTGCTGTTGAGTGGGGCGACATTTTATTTTTCCAACAATATTTTGCCCAAGGCAACCCTAAAATTCAATACGCTTTTGTATTCGGTGGTCAAAAAACGTCCTGCGGTCAACATCAAAGAGAATGTGTTTTATGATGGTTTGGAGGGCTATGTCATCAAGATTGGGGAAAAAGGTGAGGACAATATTACCCTCCACGATGTTTACATTTGGGACAAAACAGGGGGCAGAACGGGGGACAATTTGTTGGTTGCCAATAAGGGAGAAATGTTTTCGACCCCCAATGACAGTTTCTTGGTGTTTCGATTGTACGATGGTTGGAAATATGAAGATTTAAAGCCCACCCCTGAAAAGAAAAAAAACTACGAACACATACGAACGGCATTTAAAGAGCTAGAATTGGTGATGGACATTTCGAACATCAACTTTGAGAAAAAAGACGAAAAGCTCTTTACGAAAAATCCTAAGACGATGGCGATTGCCCAATTGCAAGAAGCCCTCGACTCGATTAAATCTGACCGAAAAAAGATTCCCAAAGACTTTTTGGCGAGGGTTAAAAACCTCAATCATATGCCTGATTCTATTAAGCCCAAAGAACAAGATTCGATGCTCTTGGCGATGAGTGATGAACCATTGTTGTCTATACTCGCCCCTAGTAAAAGCGAACACAACAAAATTCTCAAAAAGGCACAAGACAACATCAGCAGTATGAAGAGTTATAGCAAGTGGGAAAATGATCAGATTGACAACAATACCCGACGCAATAGCCGTTTTCATATTTATTTGTACTACAAATTTGCGCTAGCTTTTTCGTGTATTGTTTTGTTTTTGATTGGTGCGCCATTGGGAGCGATTATTCGCAAGGGTGGCCTGGGTTTGCCGATGGTGATGTCGATTATTTTCTTCCTGATTTATCACGTTCTTTCAACCCTAGGGCGTAAATTGGCGGAAGAGCTCATTGTTGCCCCTTTCCACGGCGTTTGGTTGGCGATTTATATCTTGTTTCCCTTGGCGATTTTCTTGACCATTAAGGCTTCCAATGATTCGGCACTTTTCAATTCTGAAATGTATTGGAAATATTTTGGGCGTTTCTTCGATTGGATTGTTAAGCGATTTAAGCCAAAGAAGGCGGTGTGAGTATTTAATAAAAAGCACTCACATACTGCACCCATTTTTGGGGGCTTCCCAACTGGCAAAAATGTCCAAGTCCTTCCATTATGGTCAAGGTAGCGTGTTGGCATACTTTTTCTTTGAGATGATGTGCCATCGCAACCCTAGCAACAGCATCTTCATTGCCCCAACAAATGTGTATGGGTAATTGAGTTTGTCCCAAGGCGGGCAACCAGCGTGTTTTTTCAAATTTTTTCCTATCGTTTAAGTATTGGATCGTCAGGTGAGCTTTTTTGTGTCCATCTTGTAGCGTATTGAACTCCCACAACAGTCGAATTTCTTCTGAACTCAAGTTTTGATTGCCGTGGGCACTGCGTACTTGATGTTCAAATAGTCGAATGTTGTTGACACTATTGAGTAAATAGCCATATTTAGAAAGCAGTATTTTTTGGGTAATCCTCAAGGATGCCAAATCCAAAACCATACTCCCATTCGTAAAGGTCAGACTTTTCAGCCCTTCGGTAAACCAAGCGGGCATCAAGCCATTTTCGTGGCGAGCGACTATTTCTGTTGCCACACTATCGCCCATATCGTGCGACAATAGATGTCCTCCCTTGATGCCAAAATGTTTCCAAACCTCAAAAACTGTCTCTGCTTGCTCTAGAAGGGAATACGAATAATTTTGTTCGGGTTTGTCACTCAAGCCATAACCCAGCATATCAAACAAAATGATGCGGTCAAAGTGTTGTAATAAGCCTTCGACAACAGCGTGGTAAGAATAGGACGACTCGGGAAAACCGTGTAAGAGCAACAAAGTTTTCTCAACAGTGGCATTGGCTTTTCCCAATTGTTTGACAAATAGCTTATGACGAAAAGGTCCATAATGAATGTATTCGCCCGTTTCTTTCCATTTGGCTAGTTCTGGTGACATATTTGTTTTTTACACAAATATATAATTAATGCTTAATTCTTTTAAAAACAAAAGGTGACACCTTTAAAATCATATAGATATTTAAGATTAGGAGCAAATATTTGGATGCTTCGTCGCTACTTATTTGCCGAGACGTCGGACCGCCGCTATCCGCTTTTACTCCTCGTATTGGGCGAATAATTATTCGCCCCTACTGCGGGGTAATCGCTACTATCGGGGTCCCGATTCTTATCGGGATTCATTCGCATTCGCATAAAACGCTTTTTTAATTCCATTCCAACTACAACAGGATTTTAGAATGCAGTTTTTCACCCTTAGACGTAAAGGCAGATAAAATATAAGCTCCAGGGCTAAGATTAGAAACATCAATTTGAATCTGGGATGTTCTAGCAAAGTTTCTTTCAAGAACAACTTTGCCCATCAAATCGCATATAAATAATGCGGTAAGCTCCTCTTGCTCAGATTCGACCCAAATCATTTCAGAAGTGGGAAGCGGATATACCCTAAAATCTGTGCTACCCTGCTCTAGTTCATACAATCCCGTAGACAAGTCTTGATAACTAAACCGCCCTATAAACACATCTGGGGTATTGCCCACACTTTGATACAAATCTTCTACATCTGGATTGGGATTGAGGTCTTTTTCACCTGAATAACTACCTGCCAAATAAAAAGCTCCCGCTCCCAAATAATAGAAATTGTGCAATTCAAAATTAAAAGAACTATAATGTGGAAAATGGTCTGCGAAAATAAATGAACCATCT
>JAHDIA010000212.1 GCA_020631035.1 Chitinophagales bacterium
TTGCCAATGGCATTTTGTGAGGGTTCGCCTATGCACCCTGCTTATGGAGCTGGTCATGCTACAGTTGCTGGTGCTTGTGTCACTATTTTAAAAGCCTTTTTTGATCACAATCGTTTGCTCAATATTGTTCCTACGACTGAGATTGAAGCAGCAACAGGTGTGAGTAATGCTTTATCATCCCACTATGCCTATGTGGCGACTCAAAATGGCAACAGACTAGAAGTGGTTCCTGTATTCGATCAAGTAGGCAATGCTGCTCACTTGACGGTTGAGGGAGAATTGAACAAACTGGCTTCCAATATTTCGATTGGTCGCAATTGGGCGGGGGTTCATTACTTTACCGATTACTACGAATCTATTTTGATGGGGGAACAGATTGCCTTGGGTATTTTGGAGGAACAAAAATTGATGTTCTCTGAAAACTTTTCGATGACGGTTCCACTTTTTGGTGGGGATACGATTCGGATTTGATGGTGTTGGTTTTAGAATTTTTTTAAAATTCTGATTTGGTTAATACATCTTTTGACCCAGAAAAACTTTAATTTTTCTGGGTTGTTTTTTAATTCCATTTTTTGTATGGATACACATTACCTAAACTTTATTATCTATATTGATTATTTTATCAAATTCATCTCCACTTAAATAATCAATATTTTCATTGTCTATTTCGATACCCTCTTTGGTGATTTTCACTCGTGCTCTTCTTCCAAATAAATATATTAAATAGTATGCTCCATAAGAATCATATAATGCTTTTAAAAAAACTATTATTTTATCAATCTCTTGCCTTATTTCTTGTGTCTCTTTGTTTAATTTTTCATACCATTTTGCCCAATCAGATACATTTTCTTCAGTAAATTTATCAAAGGAGTAATCCCATATTTCTTCTATTGAATCATTTAGTTCAAACACACTAATTTCTAAGTATTGATTGACTTTTAGGTTTTGTATATCAAAATACAACCAATTGTCATTATAATCTTGATATTGATGCCATTCAATTTCAAAAACTACTTTTTGAGTTAAGAAAAAATACTCGAAAAAATTCTTAAACAAACTCAACTCTTGTATTCTATCTCCATATCCTTTCCGAAAAATATAACTTTTAAATTCTTCATACTTTTCAGTTGTAGTTTTTGTATCGTTTTCAAATAATTCTTTTAATGAGACATTATAACCTAGAGACATATCAGTCAATATTAAATGAAATGAATATTTTTTCTCGATTCTTATCAATTTTCTTGATAGAACTTGGTATCCCCTGCCCTTTCATCCATCCTTTAAATTCTATCTCTTGTAAATAATCTTGAGCACTTGGTATAAACTTGTTTCCAAAATCTTCTAAGACATGTAATTCAGCAATTGCCTTTACACTAACTTCTTTATTTTCTGAGTTTATTATTATTCTCCCAAATACTCTTTCAATAACATTATTCAAAAACCAACTATTATGTGTCAAGGCTCTATGTCTATTATCAGAAATCACCCCTTTTGTGCTATCCATAAATTCGTGAATTTCAATGTAATCATTCCATTTTCCTCCAAATTTTTCTGCACTTGATTTTGCATGAATTATAGGTTTTGACATTTCTCATTTTTTAGGTACCAAAAATAACAATACGATTTTTTTTTCTACCACCCCAAAGCAGTATCTTCCCCACGAATATCCGCCGCTCCTTCCAATTTTCCATCGGGACGCACCAATATCGCATCTACTTTACCAATGCTTTTGCGCTCAATCAAAGAGCCTCTTATCTGAAAACGATGCCCCATTTCTTGTAGGTTTTCGATGGTTTCGGGACCCAATGCTTTTTCCTCTATATAAACCGTATCGGGGAACCATTGGTGGTGAAAACGGGGCGCATTGACCGACTCTTGCATACTCATTCCAAATTCTATTACATTAAGGATGTTCTGAAAAACAGAAGTAATAATGGTCGCTCCTCCAGGCGTACCCAAAACCATCATCAATTCCCCATTTTTTTCGACTATGGTGGGTGACATCGAACTCAACATACGTTTTTCAGGTTCAATCGCATTGGCTTCATTGCCTAGCAAACCAAATTGATTGTATACCCCTGGCTTGGCACTAAAATCGTCCATTTCGTTGTTGAGCAAAAAGCCCGCTTTTCCTACAAACACCTTCGATCCATAATTGCTATTGAGGGTGGTCGTCTGAGCAACAGCATTGCCCCATTTGTCTACAATAGAGAAGTGGGTCGTTTGGTCGCTTTCTTTGGGCATACTGCTCGACTTGGTTTTGATGGCTCCCTTTACCTTTCCTTCTCGGACCTCTTTGCTTGGGCTGGCTTTGTCTAAGTTGATGCCTTTGGCTCTTTGGGCAAGATAGGCTTCGTCCAATAAACCTTCGATGGGTACAGGAAAAAAGTCAGTATCTCCCAAATGGGTAGCACGATCAGCATAAGCACGACGTTCACTTTCAATCATAACGTGAGTTGTTTTGGGGCTTTGGAATCCCCATTCGTTGATGGGAAACTGCTCCATCATTTCGCACATTTGCAAAATGGCAATGCCTCCACTTGAGGGCGGTGCCATACAGATAATTTGGTAATCGTCTTTGTATTTTCCAACAAGGGGTTTACGCCACACTGCTTGGTAAGTGTCCAAATCTTTTTGGGTGATGATGCCTCCACCTCTTTGCATTTCTTCTAGGAAATATTGTGCGGTTTTGCCTTTGTAAAATCCATCTCTCCCCTCTTTTTGAATCCGTTTGAGTGTATTTGCCAAATCCGTTTGTTTGAGGGTATCCCCTGCAATCCAATTGCCTTTTGGATGGGCAAAGTAATTGGTTTCGGTACTAAATTTTGCAAAGTTTTCGTAGTGTTCGTTCATATAGTCGACTTCCTTTTCGCTGACCATATGTCCCTTGGCTGCTAGAACAATGGCTGGTTCTAGCAAAGTCGCCCAATCTAGTTTACCATATTTTTTATGGGCTTCCACCATACCCGAAACTACTCCAGGAACTCCTACTGCCAAATGACCATCTAAACTCAAGCGGGGAACCACTTCTCCTTTTTTATCTAGGTACATATCTCGTTCGCTCGTCAATGGTGCTTTTTCTCTGAAGTCAAGGCTATTGAATTGACCGTCGCTTTCTCGGATAAGCATAAAGCCGCCTCCACCGATGTTTCCAGCGCGTGGGTAGACGACTGTCAATGCAAATTGAACGGCAATGGCAGCATCTATGGCACTTCCGCCTTTTTTGAGGATTTCCACTCCTGCCTTACTTGCCAGTGGGTGGGCACTTACCACCATTGCACTATCCGCTAAGACTCCTGTAAAGCGGCTGTTGTTGAGATTGTTATTTTTTTGAGGAAGTTGTTTGCAAGAAAATATACTTGTAGCTAAAACCACAAATATACAAAGTGGGTACAATGCTGTTCTCATAGGTTTAGTATTTGGTTATAGTGTAGCTCTTAAAAATAAAGAATAATCCACATTGTTTACTCAAGTTTCAAAACCTTTTTAAATCATTTTTGGTAAAGGTCCATTCGGGTGTGTAAAGTGTCTCGCCAAAATTGAGGGAGTACCAAGGGCTGAGGCTTTTGTTTTTGGGATTTTGTAGGAGTTGAATTTCTTGGGCGGGCATATAGCTTTGGGCTAGTAGAAATAGTTTCTCTCCTGTGGCTTTGTTTTCGGCTAGGTCCAATACAATAACTGCATGACCTGGAGAACCGCCTTGAATAAAGACATCTCCAATTTGTAAATCAGCTACTGCTACTTTTTTGAGTTCTTTGGCGAGCGAGAGTGTTCCTGCATACATAAAAATCAAGTCCATATATTTTCTAAAGCTTGGGTAGGAATTGTCTGGAGCTGCTTTTTGTACCCAATTGGTTTTGTTGCCGTTGACTTTCATACGTTTGCCCTTTGCCCATTCGGTATAGTCTACTCGAAATCCATTGGTAAAATTGAAATGGATTTGCTCGTATTTTTTTTGTTGGTAAAGGTGTTCGGCTCGTAGTCGCATCACAGCATCAGCGCATTGTTGGAGGTCTTTTTTTCCTACATCAATGTCTAGTACGGCGGTGTAAATATTTCTGTTGTCTTTGACTCTGCCATCGTAGTAATGTACTTTAGAATTGTGAGGTTTGAGTGAGAAGTTTCGGAGGTAGTGGGCAAATGAGTGTTCTTGAACGCCTACTCTTTCAAATCCTTCAGGTGTTTGGATGCGAGTGACTATTTTGCTTCCTTCTGGATTGATTAAGGCATTTTGAGTTTGTGTTATGGGCAATTTATCAACAATGCGTTTAATGGTGCTTTCTTGGGTATTTCTCTGTTGACAAGCAATGGACAAAAACGTAATAAAGACTAGAGTTAGTAAATATTTCATCGTTTTGCTAGAATTTGTTTGATTTGGTAAATATTTCTTGCCGAAGTTTCCCAATAGTTTTGCTTGAACAGTTTGCCATAGAGCTTGTTTTTGTGAGGGCTGACGATTTCAGTTTTGCCTGATAAATGAATTTCCTCTACTTCGGTAAATTGCACCAACTCTTTTGCATTGGTTTCGTTGATACCACCACCTGCCATAATCTTGATGTTGTTGTTGGCAACTTTTTTGAGTTGGGCAATCATTTTTTTGCCCTCAATGGCTGTTGCTTGTTGTCCAGAGCTTAAGACTCTATCCACTCCCAATTCAATCAAAGTATTAAGGGCTTCGAATGGGTCGGCAACAAGGTCAAAGGCTCGGTGGAAAGTTACTTCTAAGGGGTAAGCTACTTGAAGTAATTCTTCCATTTTCTGCTTGTCTATTCTGCCATTTTCGTGCAATACCCCCATTACCACTCCATCTACTCCTAAGTATTTGAGCCATTCGATTTCTTTTTGCATTACTTCTATCTCGCTAGGACTGTAACAAAAATCACCCAATCGGGGACGAATGAGGACAAATAAAGCAATGTGAATTTGATCTCGACAGTATTGAATTGTTGCTGTACTTGGTGTCAATCCTCCATTTTCGATATTGCAGCACAGTTCTATCCTATCAGCTCCTCCAAGCTGAGCATTGATCGCTGATTGGAGCGAGTTGGCACAAACTTCAATTAACAAGATTTACAGCTTTATGTTTGGTTTAGTGGTTGAGATGTTCCAACTAAATTAACAAAGATGCTTCAAAAACGGAAAGAATGTGCATTTATTTTATATCAGAAGTGCAGGACGAGCGGGCGGATGAACGCTTGTACGAAGGACTGAGTATGCGTTGGTTAACCAGCACACACTTAGCCACGGAGGTAATGACGTTGCAAAGTAATAGTTATTAGGTTGATTGGGTGATTAGTTGATTGGGGAAGGTTTTACTCAATTACACAATCAACCATTTACACAATTAACCATTTACACAATCAAGCATTTACACAATTGGTTATTGTCTCTTTTGCTTGTTTTGGGGAGGCGCAAAATCTTGTATCTCTACTTGCCTTCGTAAATTTGTAATTGTTTGTCGGTAAGGACGTAGAGTCTTTCTTTTTCGAGGTGTAATTGTTGGATGTCGGTGATTTTGGAAGGTAGTGGAATGGAACGTACTTGGAAGTCTGCCAAATCCATCAATTTGACATCACCATCTTGGTAAAAGATGAGATTGTTGTTGAAGACTTGGAAGTATTCGAGGTCGGTAACAGGAATGGAATTGTAGTAATTGCCAAAAATATCAAAAATCAAGATGCCCAATTCGGGATCGCTGACAAACACTCTACGGTCTCTTTCGATCATAAAAGTGGGATCAATGTCGACACCTAAGAGGGAATTGAGTGCGAGACTCTCTTGAATGACTTCATATTTTGTATTGACTTTTTTGAGTTTGGACTCTTGGCGGTCAAATACCCAAATATAGTTGTCATCGGACAAAGCAACTGCTGAAATATTGTTCATTCCAATACTTGCCAAGCGGTAAAGAGTACGTGGATTGAGTTGGTTATCAGTCGCAACAATGGTTGCAAAATCTTTGTAAAACAGCAAGATATTGAAGGGGCTGGTAGCATCTACACTGGTAAGCTTACCATAGCGGTTTTCTGAAAAACGGGCAACGAGTTCCCCATCTTTAGAGAACTTTTGCAATTGGTTTTCGTCATCTATGATGTAGGTACTCAAGATGCGATCTACTGTTAGACTATTGCCTTTGATGTCAACAGTATGAATGAGTTGATATTCTTTAACTGGCGCAAAAGCAAAGGCAATTGCTAGCAAACAAATCAAACTAAGGGCGCTCAAAGAAGCGTAAATGTAATTCTTGACCATCGAATTCTGCATATGAAAAATGATTAATCCAATCTCCTAAATTTATGTATTTTGACTTGGCGTTTAAGTCAATGTTTAAGGGCAAGTGTCTATGCCCAAACACAAAATAGTCAAAAAATTCCTTTTGGAGCATTTCTTTGGCAAAGATACACAGCCATTCTTTGTCTTCCCCTAAAAATCCCTCTACTTCTCCTCCATTTTGTGACATTCTGCTTTTACGTGACGAATATTGCGCTACTGCTGAGGCAAAATCGGGGTGCAATTGGCGAAAAGCCCATTGACAAAGTGGATTGGTAAACAATTTTTTGAGCATTTTGTAGCCATTGTCGCCTGGACCAAGCCCATCTCCATGACCAATAAAGAATTTTTTGCCATTAAAGGTTTCTTGTATGGGTTCTCGGTAAACAGGAATATCGAGTTCTTCCTCAAAATAGCCATACATCCACAAATCGTGATTGCCTGTAAAAGCGAAAATGGGCAATCCTCCGTCTCGGAGTTCTGCCAATTTGCCCAATAAACGAACAGCTCCTTTGGGTACGACTCTTTTGTATTCGTGCCAATAGTCGAAGATGTCCCCTACTAGATAAATGGCAGTGGCATTGTCTTGAATGGAGTTGAGCCAGCGAATGAATTTTTTTTCTCGTTCAAGGCTTTTTTGGTGGTTGGGAATGCCCAAGTGTAAATCTGAAGCAAAGTAGATGTTCATCCAATAGATTTTGCGTCCAAATTAAGTCTCAAAGTTTCTGCTACTTCGTATTTGTTTCTATCGGGCGAACTGCGAGAGATGAGTTCTGCCAAGAAGCCAGCTAAAAACAATTGTACACCAATAATCATCATTGTCAATGCAATGAAGAAAAGTGGATTTTCAGCAACCAGTCGATTGGGGTCGCCAATGTATATTGAGTAGGCTTTGCTCACTAGTAACCAGAATGTGATGATGCCCCCCAAAAAGAAAAAAAGTGTGCCCACTGTTCCAAAAAAGTGCATTGGTTTTTTGCCAAAGCGGGTGATAAAGGTGATGGTCAGCAAATCGAGAAAACCATTGATAAAACGCTCTAATCCGAATTTGGTAACCCCATATTTTCGGGCTTGGTGTTGTACAACCTTTTCTCCTATTCGATTGAAACCTGCTTGTTTCGCCATTACGGGAATGTAGCGGTGCATGTCGCCATATACTTCTACACTTTTGACAACGGCATTTCGATAGGACTTGAGTCCACAATTCATATCGTGTAAGTAGATACCTGACATTTTGCGGGTTGCCCAATTGTACAGTTTGGTTGGTATGGTTTTGGTAATGGGGTCGTGTCTTTTCTTTTTCCAGCCTGAAACCAAATCGAAACCATCTTCGACTATCATTCGGCGGAGTTCGGGAATTTCGTCGGGGCTATCTTGTAGGTCGGCATCCATAGTGATGACCACTTCGCCCTGTGCTGCTTGGAATCCTTCGTTGAGAGCGGCAGCTTTGCCATAATTGCGTCTAAAGCTGATGCCTTTGACAGCGGGATATTGTTGTGCCAAGTCCTGTACCACTTCCCAGGAACTGTCGGAACTGCCATCGTTGACCATAATGACTTCGTATTGGTATTGATTGGCGGTACACACCTTATCTATCCACTCAATCAGCTCTGGGAGCGATTCTTCTTCGTTGTACAGTGGTACTACAATTGATATATCCATATTTGAGGCGCCGTAATTTTATTTTTTCAACATTACTTATTTATTTTTCATAATTGCGGAAGCTATTAGAGCACAAAAAAAAGCTCCTACAATGTAAGTTAATCCTTCACCAAAGGCAAAAATAGCTTCTGACATATAGGGTTCACTTAGTTTCATTGCTTGTTCTATTTGATCTTCTCCTAAGCCTCTTGCAAACATTTTTTCTTCTGCCCATAATTTTGAATTCTCCATCAAATCTGGATCAATAAAAATATAGAGTGCATAAGTAAAACCTGCGGCAAGTATACTTGAAAAAAGTCCTATTACTATTCCTACTCCTAACCCCTGACCATAGGTCATAAAATTATTTTGCTCTTTAAAACTTCTCAACCCTAATATTACCCCTACAATGATTACTAGTAAAACAAACCATGATCGCATATTGCTCAAATATAAATTCGCTACATACAATAGCAGTGTCATGATTATTCCCAGCAAACCTGTAATGAGTCCCCAACGCATTCCAGCCGAGGTGGTACTAACATTTGACATAGGATAGGAGTTTGTTTCAATCAAAAATAGTCAATTTTGTGCTTCTTTGACAATTTTTGTTGTAGGAATGCTTGGTTTTGTGCATTTGTTTCCTATTCAGGCAAGTATAAAAGCTGTCCAAACATTTTGGATATGTTTTTGAATTGATGCTTATTCTTATAATTGGTGTTTGTTTGTTTATGTCCACCAGCTTTGGCTACAAGGAAGTGTGTACTGGTTAACTTTTCGTGTTTGGTCGGTACTATACTTTCATCCTTCCCCATGCGCTATGCTTTTTTGGGGTGGTTCCTGTTCGGGCAGGCATAAAACCTGCCCCTACAAATATGCCTGTTTTGGCGTTCATTGCCTGTTCCGTTTTCGGTTCGGGCAGACACATAGGTCGGCCCCTACGTTTTTTGGGGTGGTTTTTGTTCGGGCAGACACATAGGTCGGCCCCTACGTTTTTTGGGGTGGTTCCTGTTCGGGCACCCACAAGGGATGCCCCTACGTTTTTTGGGGTGGTTCCTGTTCGGGCACCCACAAGGGATGCCCCTA
>JAHDIA010000213.1 GCA_020631035.1 Chitinophagales bacterium
GCAAGTTTGTAATAGATAAAATTATATAAATATTTTCATTTGGGATACTCCCCTGCACCTTGGGTGGAGGGGGGTTTTTGATTTAAAGGTGTCACCTTTGACTTAATAAATGATTTTTTACCAATAGAAATCTTTAAAGGTGTCACCTTTTAATAACTTAGAACGGAACGTTTAGAAACGCTACCGAAGTCGAGTTCCCGCTATCCACTACTACTTGCCACCTCATTGGTCAGTTCAGCAAGGGCGTACTTTGTCTTCGTTCCTAAGCCTTCAGTACTTCCTGCTTCACAATGCCCAATTCAGTGTCAGGTATTCGTTCCTATCGGGCGTAGTTTCGCTACTTTTGGTCCTTCGTCTGTTGTAGATTTAAGTTTCCGAACTTAAATCCTAAGCCAGGCAAGTTACAAACTTATGGCTTAGAAATGTAGAACAGAAATTAAATTTACCGTTGTAAGCGTCTTAATTTTTCATTGTATTTAGCAGCCTCCTTAGCATTCCCATTGTCTTGATATGCTTTTGCCAGATAACGGCAAACATCTTTGGAGTTGGGATTCAAATCATAGGCCTTTTGAAGAAACTCTATTGCCTTGTCTGTCTCTCCATTGCTGCCATATATAAAGCCTGCATACATATAAGCTTGGTAATTGTTTGGCGATTTATCCCATACCTTAACCAATGCACCCAATGCCTTGTTGGGTTCATTCTGTTTGATGTACACTTGCGCCAATGCCAACATCAATTGTGGGTCTTCTTTATCGTATTTTAGACAAATGTTTAGTTGATCTTTGGCACTGTCTATATCATCTATACTCAAATAGGCTTCGGCGAGTGCAATGTGGTTTTGTAAAACCAGCTTTTGGGGTTGGAGTTCAATCGCCTTTTTTAAATATTGAATGCCTTTTTGAGATTTGCTTTTGTCCTTGGTGTTTCGCTTGTATTCCTGCATCAACAAATTGCCATAATGTTGATTGGCTCTAACACTTTTGCTGGCAGTTATAATGTCACTTTTAAACAAACTAGCATTGTTTTTCCAAGCGGGATTTCTAGAGATGGTTTTAATAGAAAACAAACACAAAACAATGCCCAATATTCCCCAAGAAACCACGGATTTATTTATTGAAAGCAGTCGCTCAGATTGAAGCAGCACAACCAACAAAAGACAAACATACAAGCTGGGGATCAACAAAAAACGTTCTGCCAATGCGACTGGAAAAGTAAAGACGATATTGCCCATAAGCAATATCGAAACTAAGTAAATCAGAAGCCCCCAAATGGCCAATTTGTTTTTTCTAAAAAACCAAGTCATAAGAAGCAAGAACAAATGGGAGATGACAAAAACAATCAGCCAAGCACTCGGAATGGCATTCGGGTCGATTTCGGCAAAACCATATTCGTATTGTAAGGAATAAGGAAACCACAAAAGTTGCTGCATTTTTCCCAATACCCCCACGGTTGCCGTCATACTTTCTTGTGCATTACTGGCAAATAAAATGGGATTGTCAAAGGCATTGACTTCAGAAACAATAGAACGTCCACCCGAAACCAAATGGCGCAACAATGCCCAAATACCCAAGGCGAAAATAGGAGGAATGCATTTTACAATACTTGATTTGAGCTTCTGCCCATTTTGTATGACAAATAGCAAAAGCGTTGCCCCGATTAGAATGCTTGCAGTCTCTTTGCTCAACAATGCCAATACAAAGCAAACACAAGCCAATCCATCATACAAAATGGATGTTTTTTGAGATTTGGAAAAAAGAAAAAACAAAGCCAGGCTAGCCCACAAAAATCCTAAGAGTTCATCTCTGTTTTTTAAATTGGCAACAATCTCAGTATGTAGTGGATGAGCAGCAAAAAGCAAACAAATAGCCAATATCCAATGATTGCCCAAGTTGGGAAACAGTTGTTGAATGAGTAAAAAGAGAATGGAACAAGCAGCGATGTATAATAAAATTTGAATCAAATGTCTAGCAAAAGCACTGTTGCCAAACAAGCTCGTTTCTAGTGCAAAACTGATGGCTGGGATAGGACGGTACGAAAAATAAGGAACATTATTTGCTTTGGTATTGCCATCCCAGTAAGAAGAAGTCAAAATTTTAGGAATGCCACTGATCCCATCTTGTACAAACTCATTGTTGACAATAAAGGGGAAATCGTCGAATGCATATTGGTGTGTAAGTGTATTGGCATATAAAACAAAACAAAAAACAGCCAATATTCCCAAGCAAAGATAGGTGTTGGAAAATCTATTAAAAAAAGGATGAGCAGCAATATCAGAAAGAGTAGACATTAAAACAAATATAAAAAATATTAGAGTCTGTTTGAATTTTATTTTATTTTTAGTCCAACTTGTTAATCTTCCTTGTAATTCCAATCTATGAAAAATGCCCAATCAAAGTTTTGGACAAAACCTTTGGTACTGCTTTATTTATTACTGCCAGGACTCATTATCTTTAGGGAATACCTATTTGGAGACAAGCTATTTTTATTTGTAGACATTGCCAGTGATTCCATCAATTTGATGTATCCCAAACTTGTAATGTACGCCGATACTTTTAGAGAAAACGGCCTATTTAGTTGGTCCTTTCGTGAGGGGCTTGGGCGGAATATTTTTAATAGAGTAGGCAACCCATTCAATTGGGTGTATATCTTTTTGGGTAGAGAAAACATTCCATATTGCTTTATTTATGTTGAGTACTTCAAATTGATGCTATCGGGTATTTTCTTTTATGCCTATTTAAGAATGGTTAATCAAACATTGTTTGTGTCTCTGATAGGAGGATTGTTGTATGCTTATTGTGCCTCCATAATGCTTAATATGCCCTGGTTGGGAATTTCTGTTATGGCATTGGGATTGGCATTGGGTTTATGGACCATTGAGCGGCTTTTTCAAAAAGGACGTTGGAGATGCTTGCCTATTTTGGGTTTTTTTGTTGGAACACCTATTTACGGTTTGCAACTAGGGATGACATTGATAGCATATGCTCTCATTCGTTTTATTGGAATGCAACAGAAAAGTTTGCGGTGGGTGCTACTCCGAGGGATAAAGGGCATTGGATTTGTATTGATGGGAACAGGCATAAAGCTGTTTATTTATCCAAGTACCATCAAAAATATGTTGAACAGCCCTAGAGGAAGCGGGGAATATTCTTATAAAAAATCATTGCTTGACAAAGGAATATTCCATACTGAAAGTTTGGAGTATTATTGGACAGTATTGTACCGTTTTTTTTCCAACGATTTGTTGGGGAATGGTATTGATTTTCAAGGATGGTACAATTACTTTGAAGCTCCTGCATTGTTTGTGGGCTTGTTGCCTTTGGTACTCTTGTCTCAAATGGTCATCATTAAAAACAAACGAATCAAATATCTATTTGTAGGTGTATTGACAGTGGTTTTTATATCGCTGATATTTCCCTTTTTTAGGAATGCTTTTTGGTTTTTTATTGGGGCTTATTTTCGATATTTTGGTCATGTGGTATTGACGATCTTTTTGTTGATGAGTTTGTATATCTTGAAAGAGATATTGCAAGAACAAAAAGTAAATTTAATTGCCTTGGGCATTGTGACAGTTTGTTTGATTGGTATTTTGTTTGTTCCCAGTCCATATTCTGCCATCATCAATGATACATTGCGCTGGGTCGTAGTAGGTTTTATAGCCTTGTACACTTTATTGTTGGTGGCATTTCACAAATTACCTCAGAAGGTAAATTTATCATGGATGTTATTGGTATTGATACCCATTGAAATTGTGGTTTTGGGACATTTTATGTATCACAATAGAATGGCAATTACAGTTGATGATTGGAAGGCAAAAAAGGGGTATAATGATTATACCAATGAAATCATAAGTGAAATTGGCAAGAATGACAAAGGGTTTTTTAGAATAGAAAAGAATTATTTTTCTGGTCCTTCACAACATACAAGCTTAAATGATGCCAAGGTTCAACAGTATTTTAGTTCACCCAATTATGCTTCTCTCAACCAAATTTGGTATGTACGTTTTTTGGTGGAGATGGGACTGATTCAGAATGTGAACGAACGCAAAACCCGTTGGGTCAAAGGAGTGGGGGAACGGACTTTGCTTTGTTTTTTGACCAATACCAAGTACAAATTGGTCAAAGGTGATGGGCGTTTTGCAGGCAATGGATACACCTCTGTAGGACAAGTAGCAGATATACAGGTATTTCAAAATCAATTGTTTTTGCCCTTTGGACATAGTTATGATAAAATCATTCCTTATGAGTTGTTTAAGCAACTAGATGATAAAAACAAAGATGTAGCCTTATTAAAAGCTTTGGTCGTAGACAATCCAAATGATAAAATTTGGGCAGACTTGGAAACTATGAATTTGCAGAATATACCAGCATATAATCAATATGATCTTTTAGATTTACAAACGGATATTGGACAAAGAAGAGAGGGATACTTACAAATTAGTAGTTTTAAACAAAATGAAATACAAGGAACTGTTGAGCTAAATACAGATAAAGCATTGTTTTTTAGCATTCCCTACGATACAGATTGGCATGCTTATGTTAATGGAGAGAAACGTGAATTGATTCGGACTAATATTGGCTTTATGGCATTGCCTTTAAAAGCAGGACAATACAAAATTGAGTTGAAACATCAACCATTTATGTTGAAGGCTGGTTTGGGCATTTCCTTTTTGTTTTTATTGGCCAATATTGTATGCTATGTTTTTTATAAGAAAGAACTGGATTGAAAGTGTAGGACGAAGCGGATGGATGCAATTTACGACACAGCCCTAAGCATGCGTTGGCTAACCAGATTAAGCCTAGCCATAAAACCAATGGCGTTGCACAATAAAAATGCAAGAAGCTGTCTGAAAACCTATTCTGAAGTTGAGACGAGGTCGCAGACCAGCAAGGGGTTTTCAGACAGGTTCTAAGCCTCAATCGCCAATATTATCTTCTGAAAATTAAAATTCCTAGCTCGTTTACTAAGTGCCAAATATTGTTTCTTTTACTTGTTTTTTTATGTTTCCTATAAAGATAGATGAAGAAGGTTAGGAAACTTTGTTTATCCATTTTAATTGTATTTGTTAATTTTTTATGTGTTTTTAGTTGATAATGAAAATATTGTGTATTTTTATTTGTTCGCTAAGGAGTTGGAGCTATCGGTTTGTTTTGTAAGTATGTTATATGTTGAGCCTGACTTGTAATTGATAGTGTGTTTTAGTGTTTTTTGTTGGGATTATTTGGCTGAAAGTCAGTTGTTTATGGTTTTTGACGTTTGTTTTGGCTTTTTCTAAAAGCTAATTAATTTGTGTTTTGTTGGAAAAATATGTGCAAAATATTTATGTTTCTAATTTTTTCTCATATATTTGAGCTAAGTAATTTGCGTCATCTAATGATGAGTAATATTTTTTAGTAATCAAGCATTCACAACCTCTTGAAAAGCCCTCTTCTAAGTTGGAATTGTTTGTTGATTACAAAGGTGGATTGGTTTATTAAGTTGGTCTGAATCTGTGAGATGTTTGTAAAATCACACCATTTCTATTTTAGAATTTAATTCAATATCAAAATACTATATCAAAATGAAAAAACAGTATTCATTATTGTGTTTACTATTGATGTGTTTAGGTGCCTTGATGATTAATGTCAATGCAAACAATTCTTTGACAGACTTAAATGAAAGAGTTGTTGTCTTGGAAGAAACTGCTCCAGTTGATAAAAAGACACTAAAAGAAAAAGTGGACAATGCCAAAGCCATCCTTGCCAGTCCCAATGCGAGTGCTCAACAAAAAAACAAAGCTCAGGGAATGTTGGATAGATTGGTGGCTAAAGCTGAATATATGTTGACAGCTACTGACGTAAGTCAAGCTGAAAAAGTAAAAGCTCAAAAAATCTTGGATTATATAAATAAGTGAGCGAGAATCAGCTAACACCATACAATTGTAAAAACTAGAAATATGAAAAAAATAAAACAATTAATATTGGTTTGCTCCTTATTTTTGATCGGAGTAACCTTTAACAATGCTATTTATGGGCAGTGTTGTGATAATTGTCCACAAGACTTGCCCGATGGAGATTCACAGATTTTTAATGTATTTGTAGTGGACGATGCTGCTACACCCGATAATGAGTGTGAGGTAACAGTAGATGAACTGGGACTCAACTTTACCCACCAATATATTGCGGATCTCAATATTACTGTCATCAGTCCTTGTGGAAATTCTGCTATTTTAATAGGAGATGGTGCAGTAGGTAGTGGTTCAGGTCCTACCGACGATTCTGCTTGGAACATCAACTTTGTAGATGGAGCCGCTGCTCCAGATCCCAACCTTCCAGCAGTATTTGATGTACAAGATGCAGATTGGGGCACCAATACAACTTATACAGGTACATACAATCCCAACACTGGAACCATTGCTGGACTCAACTGTCCTGGTGGCAACTGTGGTGCTTGGGAATTTGTGGTAGAAGATGTAACAGGGTCAGATAGTGGAGTCTTCACCGACTTCGGTTTGTCTAGTGGAGGAGCAGGTTTAAATTGTACTAGTGTTATGCCAGCTTGTGCGATTTTCAATGATTTGACAACTGCTCCAGCAGCTCCAACATTTGTTGATGCCGCTTGTGCAGCTGATGGAATTACCCTCAACCCAGGTTCTATTGATTATGCAGGTACAACTTGTCCAGCAGGAGCCACTTTGCAATATTCATCAGATGGTGGCGCAACTTGGGGGATAACTCCAGTCACTTATGATGACGCTATGGCTATCACAGTAGATGTAAGATGCTTGTGTGATGAAGATGGTATGACGGTTAGTCCACCAGCTTCTATTACAACCAATCCAGGTGTTTGTGTGGCAATACCAAGTTGTACCATTGACGCCGTGGGCGAAGCAGTGAGTGCCTGTGACGATGGTGGTACCGATATGGACCCTGCCGATGATACCGCCATTGTTACCATTGATCCAGCGGGTACATTTGATGATGGTGCAGGCAATACATCGCCTCTTGCTGGAACTTATACAGTTACAGGATTGCCTACGACAACTATGGGTACTTTTGGTACAGCAGTAACAGAAACAGTTCCTGCTGATGCGGCATCTTATACCATTACCATTTCTTATACCGATCCCAACGATCCAAATGTGGTTTGTACAGCTATGGCAACGATTACAGCTCCAGCTTCTTGTTCCAATGCAATGAATCCGCCACTAGTTATTATGGACCCTTGTAATTGTACAAATGGTCTGGATCTCGATATGGATGGTCAAAATGAATTTGCACTTGAAACCATTACCGTAAGTGGAGGAGATGGAAACTATTCTATTCAAGCAGTCAGTGTTTCTGGTTTGTTTGATGCCACAGGGGCAGCATTAACAGAGGCTGACTTGGCAATTAATGCAATGGGAGTTGTAGAAACAACAAGTGGTGGAATGGTTTATGTTGATGGTTTGGCAAGTGTGCCATACTCCATCATAGTAGAAGATGGAACAGGAGCAACAGTTAGTCAAACAGGGAATATTTGTGCCCCTTGTCCAGCACCTCCTATGAATGACATTCCAACCCTTTCAGAATGGGGATTGATCACATTGGCTCTATTGCTAATGAGCTTTGGTGCAGTTAAAATGGCTGTAGGTTCAGTTGCCTTAAACGGGGTAGGAAGCACCAATATTCCAATGCCAGGTGGTCAGTCTTTTAGATTGCCATTTGACTCAGTATTGTTCCGTAGAGTATTCCAATTCACTGGCGTTGTGGCATTGATTGGTTTTGCGATTTGCTTCGCTTTATATGGAGCAATTTTCTTAGCAGACATCATTGGTGTAGCCATTGCAGGTCCAGTATTTGCTTACTTAATTCACTTGCTAATTCTACTTGAGAAAAACAATAAGTAAAGTGAACTAATTTAGAATCTATACAAATAAGATAAAGGGAGAACTTCCAATAGGAGGTTTTCCCTTTGGTTATTATTGTTACTCAGTTTCCATCATATCGTACAATAAAATTAAGGAAAAGGCTTTTAGGAATGATAAAAAAATAACTTCCCGATTTTGGCGGCGACATTTTTCGATCTACTACGTCAAAAATACTCGCCTTAGCTCTGCTAGGACTGCGTTTTTTTCCTTGTAGGTCAAAAAATCTCATTGCTAAAAACAAGGAACTTATTATTTAACCATTCCTTAAATCGAAAAATAAGTATGCTCAAGCCAGTATTTTTTGATAAAAAATAAGACTTTTGCAAACTGCTCCCTTTTACAAGTACATGTATCAACTGATATGAGCCTTTTTCGTCATTTAGTGAGTTACTTTGGAATAAAGATGATAAGAGTGATTTTCCCCTTGCTCTTATTGCCTGTATTTACAAAGTATCTGTCGGAAGATGATTTTGGCATTATGTCAATGTGGCTGAGTTTTTATGCCTTGGGCATTCCCTTATTGCCTATTGGAGCGAGAACAATTTTGTCCAGCGAATATTACCAAGACGACCCCAAAGCCTTTTCGGTAAAATTTACATCTGCTCTCATTATTCCCATTATTTTTATTTTTGTTTTTACAATTGTCACAACAGGAATGACTTTTTTCTCTTTAAATACCGTAGAGTTCAATCCTGTTTGGAATCTCATTATTGGTCTTTTGTTGTTGACAGAATTACTGCCCAAATTTACCCTTGCGGCTTTTCGTTTTGAACAAAAACCCAAACAGTTTGGTGCTTTTTCCATAGGGCACGATGCTTTATTGTATGCTGGTATGGGAATATTGTTGGTGTCGGGAATGTTGTGGAAAAGCCGCTTTCTGGGACTCTTTTTGGGCAATATTATTTTTTCCATTATTGGTTATTGGTATTTGAAAAACCGCCAATTTCTAAATTTTAAATTGTCTTGGAAATACCTCAAAGAGCATCTGAAAATCATATTGCCTCTTTTGCCCGTTGTCTTGTATTTGCCTGCTTCATTGGCAATTGACAAATGGTTTTTGGTGGAGTATGGAAGCAAAGCTTTGTTGGGGCATTTTG
>JAHDIA010000214.1 GCA_020631035.1 Chitinophagales bacterium
TCAGAATTCTCTAAAGGGATTGAAGAGGATACTGTTACACTGTTGTTTTTGAGGTCGCATTCTTTAGGGTGCGACCTTTTTTTTGTGACGAATTTTCCTTTTAAATGTCACTGAATATTTTCACTAATTCTTGATAAAGAGTTGTTATAATATAGGAGTCTAATAAAAGAAAAAGTATAAAAGGAAAAAGGCAAAGGTTCTCGCTCTAACCTCTGCCTTTTATTATTTAACACACAGTACAGGAAAGTCAATTATTGGAAAAATAATGGTGTGTGAAAGGAAAGCTAATTTTACCTACTAGACCTTAAAATATGCGCAATAAAATGAAAAGTCTTTCCTTTTCTCACACAACCATTAAATAGAACAAATTATTAATCGTTTTTGAGTTAGATTTACCACATAATCTATCATTTAATTAGTAGATGGTATAGCATACAACACAAGCATAACCAATAGATACAAAGGCATGGTTTGTTGTAAAAAAATGGCACATGTAAATAAGGAATTCTTGGGAATTGCTAGAGGTTGGATTGATATGTTATATCTGTTGTTTGTTATTGTTATATATATTTCAAATGTAAACCATTCTGGCTAAAGAAGCAAATTTTTTTTTATTTATAAGGAATAAAATTTCTAAACACATTTTCGGACTATTAACATTTTTCTTATAAACCAATCATTTTAGAACAGACTATACAGTTAGCATCAAGCTTATAAGAAGCTGTCTGCCCCCCTTGCTGGTCTGCGACTTCGTCTTTTTGGCTAGGGATTCCCGAAATATCGGACCAGTTACAAAAATACTCATTATGCGCTGCATAACTGGTGTGCCAGTCCAATGGTGTGCCAGTCCAATGGTATGCCAGTCCAATGGTATGCCTTATCCTAACCCAAAATACTTCTGTCTCAACTTCAGAATGGGTTTTCAGACAAGTTCTAAACAATTATGGACTCCTAAGATATATTCATTACATATATATAGAAAAAACCCCTAAGACATACATTTACCTTAATTCCCATACGAACATTTATTAGTTAAAGGAGATAGAAACTACATATTTATGAGATTTTCAATAAAAAAAGTTGATAATGTCATACATTTTCTTTTAATTTATAAATCTTTTGCGTCCATTTACGTATATAAGTTGAGGATAAGTCTGGTTCTTTAAACAATGTATGTTCGTTTTCTTTTTTTTCTTGAGTAAAAAGAGTAGACAAGCATACTTTTTATACCCTGTATAATGTAGTATGGTACACAAAATAAATAAAGAGTTTAAACTATACTGGGTAAAAAATGACAAGGCAAGCAATTCATACTTAGATACCATCTTACAGGAAAGACTAAAACTCAATATTCTTTTTGTTTTTCTAATAAGTGTGGTAACTCTATTGTCAATGTTGGTATTGGGAATCCATTCTTTTGACATTATATGCGCTCCGGCTACAATTATTGCATCATATGGATTAACCTATTTTTTAGCAACAAACAAGCAGTATTATGCAAAAGCTTTGGCTATAGTGTTGTTAATCCCTATACCTGTTATTTTTTATTTGGCTATTGTATTTCCTGAAATTAAGTATGAGGCATTTTTGTGTCTACCTCTAGCTATTGCCTCATTGGTTTTCATTCAAAACAAAAAATGGGCTTTTCTTTCTTTTACGGCTTATTTCTTAATACTCATAGGCTTACTCATTTATCAATTCTATACGATCCCATTGGTCAATAGTCAATATGCTTCCTCTATTAATTTTATAGTGTGTTTGGCAAGTGCTGCTTACACAGCAGTCACTTTGTATCTAGTAGCTGAAACATTTTATATTGTCCTCAATAATCTCAAAGCCAATGAACAAATACTGTCTCAAAGTGAAGCACAATATAGAAACCTATTTGCCAATTCATTTGACGCCATATTTGTTTATGACTCGGTCCGAGATCACGTCATTTTATACAATGAGGCTTTTGAGAAAAAGTTTGAGGTAAAACTTCGTAAGGATAAAAGCCCGATACACAAACAAGATATTACCCCGAATGTTCAAGCCGACGGTCGCCTAAGTAGTGACTTTTTTAAAGAAAATATAGCCTCTCTCAAAAAGTACCACAAACCCATTAGGCTCAATATTCTTCATAAGAAGTTTAATGATGAAGTTTTTGAGACAGAAACAACCATTTTACCCATCAATCAAAAAAATGAACAGTTTGTTGTCATCGTTCGAGACATTTCTGAAAAGGTTAAATCAGACAATTTGTTAAAAGAACGAGAACGTCTGTTAAATGCTCTGGTCGAAAATGCATTTGATGGCATTGAAATGGTGGAAATCATTCATAAAAAAGATGGGAGCAAGTATGCTAAAGAGGTTTTGCGTAACTCACGTTTGAGTAGTATGTTGGGATACGAAGTAGAAGAAGTTCCCAAAGATGTTGATCCTTTGGATATTAGTCCTGAATACCAAAAAAATGGTGAACGTTCTGAAATTGCCCTACAAAATGTAATGAAGGAGATGAGTGCCAATGCCAAACCACAAGAACCCTTTCAGTATCAATACAATTGGACCTTTGAGCACAAATCTAAAGACCCTGTTGAAGTAGAGTCAACTGTTTCTTGTTTTTACATCAACAAACGACGATTTATGTTGACCATTGTTAAGGATGTTACAGAAAAAATACAAACAGAGGATACACTGCGAGAACGGGAAGCCCTTTTTAGTCATTTGTTCAACAATGCATATGATGGGCTCGAAATCTTAAAAGTTATGCCTGACAATTCTTACTCTTATTTTTTGGAGCGCAATCAAAAATATAGAGACTTTTTTGGTAGAACCGACGAAGAATTAGCTGTTGCCAATGCCATGCTTCTTTATGCACCTCCCAAACAGGCAAATGGTCAAGATTCCCACGAATACTTTTACAAACACCTCAATCCTCACCACGGATTTGATGCCGAAGGCAAAATGCAAGCCGAATGGCAAATTTGCAATAAAAAAGGTGAGATAGTTGATACTGAAATTGCTGTTTATGAATTGAAGGTAGAAAATGGTCCTAGTTACGTTATTGCTACTATGCGGGACATTTCTAAAACCAAACGTCAAGAAAAAATCATCAAGAGTCAACTTAAAGTACTCAACCGTAAAAACAAAGAACTGAAAAAGTACATTGATTCCAATATGCAATTGGAAAATTTTGCTTACATCGCTTCACACGATTTACAAGCTCCCTTACGGAGTATCACTAGTTTTACTCAAGTATTGGAAAGTAGCTTAGCTGACCGCTTGTTGCCTGAAGAAAAAAGCTATATGGACTTTGTGGTATCGGGTACCAAAAATATGCAAAAACTCATTATGGCATTGTTGACTTTTTCCAGGGTCAATACAACCAAACGTACCATCTCAGAAGTTCAACTTTCTCAATTGTTTGACTGGCTACTACTCGATCTAAAAAGCAATATAGAAGAAAAACAGGCAAATATAACAATCAACAATATGCCTAAAACCATTAGGGGGGATCAAGTAAAACTCAAACAGTTGCTACAAAATCTTATTGCCAATGCGCTCAAATTTGTAAAAGAAGATGTCAACCCTAAAATAATTATAGAGTGTGTTGAAAAAGATGCTCACTGGCAGTTTTCTGTTCAAGACAATGGCATCGGTATAGAGGAAGAATACCAAGAAAAAATCTTTTTATTATTCAAACGATTGCACCGAAATTCTGAATATGAAGGAACTGGAATTGGCTTATCTCTCTGCAAAAAATTAGTAGAACAACATGAGGGTGACATCTGGCTCAAATCAGCAAAAGATGAGGGAAGTATTTTTTATTTTACCATCAAAAAAGACCTTCAAGATCCCACTCCTGAATCAGAAGAAGAGGAAATCAATTCACAAATTATCGTTTAAGAACAACTACACTGTGTACTAAGATTTTTACTCAACGGTAGACACTTTTGATCATCTTTACATCTTGATGTCTTACCAAAACACCTTGTGGATCATTTGCCAAATTTTGAGCGAGTAATTCTTTGATGTATGCTTTTTGTTTTTTGTGAATGCCTTTTCCCAAATGCAATTCTTTTAAACTTTTGTTTTGTTCCAATCCCGCTATGACTTTATCAACATCCCATTGGTTAAAATGATGACGTGCAATATCTAAATAATACAGTTGTTGATTTTGTGCCAGCATTTTGCCCAAAGATTCTGCAACCAATGCCCCCATTTCGTTCGCCTTTGCACCCAATACTTTGGTCGAACGACTATAGCCCAAATCCAATGCCTGTAAGCTGGAATGTTCCGATACTATTTTAAGCAAATAGACAATTCCTTCCTCCTCTATTCCATTGCTCGCTAAAGATAAATTGCTCAATTGTTGATTCAGTTTCAAGCCGTCTGCTAATTGTTGTACACCCTCCGACCCTAAACAATTGACACTCAATAACAATTCTTTTAAATGGGTGTTTTTTGACAAAAAATTTGACAACAAAACACCTACTTTTGTATCAAAAGCATTTCCACTTAAATACAAGCGTTCAATTGGATAATTCTCCATCTCCAGCACTTCTAAAACCCCCTTCAAGCCTTCTATTCCAATTTGTGTATTGACCAAATCCAGACTCCGAATATTCCTATTTTTTCGTAGCAATTGTGCGACTTTCTTAGCCCCTTCAACTCCAATTGGATTGCGTTTCAACCACAATGCTCGTACACTCGAATTGTCCTCCAAAGATTTGCTTAAAGCTGCCGCTCCTTCTGCCCCTATGTAATTACAACCCAAATAAACGGTTTCAATGCTCTTGTTCTCTTCTAATAGTTTTCCTACATTTTTTGCACCCTCATTTCCAATCCCACCTGTTCCAAGCAAAATGCTTTTGATTTGTGTATTGAACTTTAATGCATTGCTTAACAGTCTCGCTCCTTCTGCTCCCAAATCTTGCTTGCAACAATCCAATTTTTGTTCTTTGGTAATGGTTCCTCTTGCAAATACTTGAGATGCTTCTACTACTTTATTGCTCGTCAAAAATTCCAATAAAGGGTCCAATTCTTCCTTGGAAAAATTTAATTCGTTCTTTGCTCCGTCTATGGGGCACAATATCTTATTTTCTAAATTTATTTTGTTTGATTTATCCATTGTCGAATTAAATTTATTTTTTAATGATTGGGACGGAATATTTGAGGCTGCGTTTGCATGGGGGCTTCCCGCTATTCGCTACTACTCCTCGTATTGGGCGAATGCAATTCGCCCCTACTGTGGGGTATTCGCTGCTATCGGGCGTATTTGGCATGTTTGGTTCTTTGTGGGTTCGTTTTTTATTTTTGTGGTTTCTGGTTGGGCGAAATATTTTTCGCCCCTACGTTTCGACCGTTTTGGGTAAACACATAGGTTTACCCCTACGATTACCATGAAACATTGCGATAATCTTTTAAAAACAATCCAAACACAGGTGTTTTATTGGTATCGTTGATTCCCATTACAATTGGGTCGTATACACGGGCGGCACCATCTACAATGTCAATGGGTGGTACAAAATGTTGGTCTCGCATTTTTTCTTTTTTGGGATGTGGGTTTTCATTCGTAATCCAGCCCGTATCTACACTATTCATAAATATACCTGCCTTGGCATAATCCGCTGCCGATGTTCGGGTCATCATATTCAATGATGCCTTTGCCATATTGGTATGTGGATGATTGGCGGACTTATAAGTCTTATAAAACTGCCCTTCCATAGCCGATACATTGATGATGAATTTGCGCTCAAAGGGCGATTGCTCCATCAACTTTCTCAGACGGGCATTCAACAAAAAGGGAGCTGTGACATTGACCAATTGCACCTCCAACATTTCCATCGTATCCACCTCCTCCAATTTGACAACCCAACTATTTTCGGGGCGCAAATCTACTTGCTGCTGGTCCTTGTCGTATTGCTCGGCTGGAAAATATTGTTCATATACCGCCAACTGATGCCCACCGTCTTTTTTGCTTGCTTCTATCAAATAATTCTGTTGTTCTCCTTCTAGCAAATGTTGGTAAAATGCCAAAGGTCGCTTAATTGTCTGAGCTGCATTGTTGATGAGTATGTCCAAGTAATCAAACTCTTGATATAGGTGTTGAATGAATTGTTCTACTTGAGGTATGTTTCGCAAGTCCAAACCATAAATGTGTAGTCGATTTTTCCAATCGGTATAATCCTCCACTTGCTCGTATCGCTTTTGAGCATCTTGAGGAAATCGGGTTGTTACAATTAGACTTGCTCCATCTCGTAGCATTTTCACTCCCAATTCAAAACCAATTTTGATGCGTCCGCCTGTTATCAAAGCAACTCGGTCATTTAGCTCTGTGGTTTGCTTTCTCTTTTGGTAATTGAACTCACCACATTTTGAGCAAAGCAAATGGTAAAAGAAATGCAATTCTTTAAATTTTTGTTTACAAACATAACAGCGACTGGCTTTGTACAATGTCTGGTCTTCTACCCTATTGTTCTCTTGTATTTTAGGCAAGTCCTCTACCCTATCGTCGTTTCTTTGAAAAATATAGGTGGCTTCTTTGGCGACTCGATCTCGTTCCTTTAAAATGCTTTGAGCCGATTGTTCCCCTTTTTGTTTCATTCCTTCAAAAGCAGTAGAATCGATTTCTTTTAGATGGTCTTCGGCATGTTGATTGGCTGCTGCTAATCTATTTCGCTTTCGGGCATTCTTGTACATTTTGCTTACCAATCCTTTTAGTACCAATTCGTCGTGTGCTAGTTCGGGATGGTCCTTGAGTTTTGTTAGAACTGTTATACATGTTTCCCAATCTTCTGGGCTAATTATGGGTTTGCTTTTATTCATTATTAACATTGTAAATAATGGTAAGACAAAGATGGTAGGGCTCGAACCTACAACTTCCCAGGTTATGAGCCCAGGCACTCTTCCAATTGAGCTACATCTTTGCCTCAATACAGGAGGGAATCGAACCCTCACCTCTCTGAAGGATTAGTCCAGCCGCTCTTCCAGTTAAGCTACTGCATTTTTTCTTTTTAAAAGGAAAGGTGGTAGGACTCGAACCTACAGCCCCCTGCCTGCAAAGCAGGTGCTCTTCCAATTGAGCTACACCTTCCCTCAAATACAGAGGGGACTCGAACCCCTATCCGTCTGGAGTGACAGTCCAGCCACTCTTCCAATTGAGCTACTGTATTATTTTCTATTCAAAAACAAAGGTGACGGGACTTGAACCCGCACCCCCTACCATGTCGGTTGGTGCTCTTCCTTTAAGCTACACCTTTTTACACGAGAGGCGGGACTCGAACCCGCAACCTCCTAATTGCAGATAGACGCTCTTCCATTTTGGAGCTACTCCCGCATTTATGTACCTTGTCACAAAATAAGAAATCATTTTTGGGTAAAAAAGTTCCAAGCGACGGAGGAATGGACATTCCTAATACGCCAGATAGTAGTGGAAAGCCCACAGCGGGGCTTCGGCAGGCTCAGCCACCTTTGGGGCTTTCTTTTTATTTTAGGTCAAACTGCTTGGTGAGCCGTCGCACCAAGCGAGGACTTGGAATGGATAGCTGGGAGCCCCCTTCGTCCGAAGCCCAAAGCATTCCGTCCTAATCATTTATATTCTCATCATTTTGGCATTAAATAAACACTTGAATTGATTCTTAATATTAATCAGCTTTGTATCTTGCGGGGAATTTTTCGGGTACTACAAAAACTTTGCAATAAAATGAAAAAAATATTGGTTTTGGGAGCAGGCAAATCTGCTAGTCGTTTGATTTCGTATTTGTTGAAACAATCGGAAACACACAATTGGCAAATTGTGGTGGGCGATTTGGATCAGGCATTGGCAGAGAGTAAAATTGATGGTCATCCAAACGGAACAGCTGTTTATTTTGATGTAAAGGATGATGCCATTCGAGCAAAATATGTTGAGCAGGCAGACATTGTGGCGTCTTTGTTGCCATTTGTTTTTCATTCGATTGTCGCCAAAGATTGTCTACAATTTGGGAAGCATTTGGTGACGGCTTCTTATGTGGATGCTGCTTCTTTGGCAATGGATGAGGATTTTAAAAAAGCGGATTTGTTGTTTATGGGAGAGATTGGTTTGGACCCTGGTATTGACCATTTGGCAACGATGAAAATGTTGGCGGATCTCAAGGAAAAAGGGGCTAAAATCAATGGGGTGTATTCTTTTGCGGGTGCGCTCATTCATCCAGAAAGTGACAACAATCCTTGGCATTATAAATTTACGTGGGCTCCAATGAATGTGGTCAAGGCTGGGCAGGGAATTAGTCAATATATGTATGCGCATAAGACCAAGTACATTCCCTACAATCGAGTATTTACTTCTTACTCTGAGCGTGAGATTCAGGATTTGGGTTGGTTTGAAATTTATCCCAATCGGGACTCGGTGAAGTACATTGAGAAATATCATTTGGAACAAGAAGGCATTGGCACTTTTTTGCGTGGGACTCTTCGTCGCAAAGGTTATTGTGAGGCGTGGAATGCCTTTATCAAATTGGGCTGGACAGATGATACCTATGAGATTGATGTGACTGGACAAAGCTATGCTGATTTGGTACAAGCTTATTTGCCAGTGAAGCATTTGAAGGGGCGTAGTTTGGAAGAGGCTATGGCGACTTTCTTGGGCATTCCTGTAGACGATCCCATTATGGACCAATTGCGTTGGTTGGGGATTTTTACGGATCAGCCGATTGGTTTGGAAAAAACGTCTCCTGCCAAAGTGCTGTGTCATTTGTTGAGTGAAAAATGGAAGTTGGAGCCAGGGGATAAAGATATGATTGTGATGTTGCATGAAGTGGATTATCATTTGAATGGGGAGGATAGACGTTTGTCGGCTACCTTGGTGAATATGGGTGAAGATGAGGAAAATACCGCCATTGCCAAATTGGTCGGTTTGCCTGCTGGAATGATGGTCAAGTTGATTGCTTTGGATAAGGTGTCTTTGCGTGGGGTTCACATTCCGATTACGC